>NZ_LR027382.1:2985000-3270862 GCF_900604385.1 Alistipes megaguti
GGCGAACTCCTTCAGCACGTTGGCCGCCGCCTGAACCATCGGCATCAGGACTTTTCCGAACTCTTCGGCTAAATCACCAATGGCCATACCCAACTGTTCGAGGGGACCTGTTCCTGTTTTAGCTGCGGTCTCGGCATATCCCTTGAAGTTGTCAAGAACATATTTAACTGCCTCGCCGTTCTTCATCTGCTCGACGGTCAGTTCTTTCAGTTTCGGGATGCTCTCGCCCAGCTCGCCGGAGAGACCTCCGTAGGTCTTCGCCAGGTTCTTCACGGCGCTGTCGAGCGTCATGCCCGTCGCCGAGGAGAGCTGCGCCGCCGCCTCGATCGTGTCGTTGATCTGCTGTTCGGTCAGCCCGAGCGACGCCAGGAAGGCCTGCTGTCCGATGATCTCCTCGTCGCCGAACAACGACCGCGACTGCAGCTCTCCGGCCTGCTTGATGAGCCGCTGCTGGATGTCCTCGCGCCCGCGCAGAGCGACGAGCAGCCGCTGCTCGTTTTTGAGCTGGACGTCGGCCGCCTTCACTGAAAAACCAGCCGCTAATGTCAAAGGAGCCGTCACATATTTTGACCAACTTTTCCCGAAGTTATTGAAACTCTTCTGTAAGTCGGTCAACTGCTTCTTAACGTCGGAAGACATCTTCGTGAACCCGTATGTGTCGGCGCCGATCTTAATCAGCAGTTCCGCTATTTTTCTTGCCATGTCGCTCGAGTTTTTCAATATCGCGCAGCGCCTCCTCACGCATGCGCGCCATTTCCCGTTTTGTGATTTTCCGCTCGCCCGTCGACGACCGCCGCCCGGGGGCCTTGTCCCACGGAAGAGGCAGCACCTCCTCCATTCCCCGCCCCTTCATGTCGCACATCGACGCCATGATGGCGAAGCTCCCCCAGCGCTGGATGTTCATCGCCGTGCGGAAGTCATACTCCCGCCGCCGCATGAATCCCTGCTCGGCCGCATCGAACTCCGCAAGGGTCATCCATTCGAAGTCCGCGGGGGCGATGCCCAGCATCCCGACCGCTACGGCATAGAGTCGGGCGTAGGTGATTTCCGGGGTCTCCTCCGCTCGGGCACGGCCTGTTCTGCGGCGACCTCGGGGTTTGCGGGCCGGGCCGCCGTCGGAAAAACCGAACTGCCGTTGCCGAGCGACTGGCGGAACATCGTCAGCAGGACGGGCAGCAGCGCCGGATCCTCGTCGACCAGGTCGACCACATCGTCCGGCGTGTAGTGTTTCGGCTCGCCGCTCTTGCGGGCGCCGTCGGTCATGGCCTCGGCCGTGACGGTCGCGACGATCTCGATCAGCCGCCCGAACGGAAGGTCGGGGACGACCGCATTGCGGGCCAGCGTGTCGAGTGTGAGACCCAGCTGGTCGGCCGTGGCCGCCAGCGTGCGGATCCCGAAGTTGACCGGAAAGGTCCGGCCGTTGGTCGTGAATTGCTGCAGCATCTTGTTTCGTGTTTAACCGGCGGAGGAGAGCCCTCCGCCGGAGTTGATGATTCTACGCCTTTAATTCATCTACCACCTTTGTAAGTCCTTCTCCCTTGAAAGAGGCCTTGTATGTGGCCTTATTGGAAACCGTCTCGCTTCCCTCAAAACCACTGACAACTGCCTTCGCCTTGTAAGAAGCCAAAGGCGTATTGTCGATTGATATTTTCAACATCAAATCGACCGTCTTCCCTATCATGTCAAGCACCTCGGTCGAATCGGCCGACTCGGAGTTATCTTCGGGGCCATCCTTAATACAGAACAGTCCGTCGACAGAAATAGTGAAGGGGACTTTCTTCAATTCATACTCTACTCCGGACGTGTCTTTTGTCTCCCACTCTTCATATTCGGGACTCACTTCGAAAGTGTGAGTCTGCGCGTGATAGATCCTTTTATCGGAGCACATCACCGTGATACCACGACCTTTGGTTGTTTTCATTATCCAATAATATTGAAGGTTAATTCGTAACTGGAAAGGCGCTCGTCCGCATACATCACGAACTTGCGGCCCTGGTAATAGAAGGCATGGCCTTCGGAGAGTTGCCCGCCGACAGCTTCGACGATGCGGTCGGCCAGCGTCCGGGCCTCGCGCTTGGTCTGCGCCACGACGGTCACGACGGTCGTATCCGTATCGCCCGCATTGCCGTCGTAGGTCTCGACGGACTGCGATTCCTCGGAGTAGGCCACAAACGGAGGCTGCACCTCCGCCGGGACGACATCCGGGTAGATCTTCTCCTTCGGCAGGACGGCCGACAGCAGTTGCACAAGCGTTTCAGTCGAAGTCATATCTTTCGGAAATTACGGTTGACAAATCGCTCGATCGCCGACGTCAGATCCGCCCCGAAGTCGTTGACCGAGGCGTCGGCCGACTGGTCGAAGGCATCGCGCAGGAAGGGTCGCGCCTTCATGCCGCGGGTCCGCGCGGCGTAGACCACCCCACCCTCGCGGCCCGGGAACTTGAGCGCCCGCAGCTTCTTGTTGCGGGGGCGTCGGTCCTTCGTGCCGTCGTGCACGAAGCGGGCGTAGAAGGCGTTGACCTTGCCGTTCTTCGTCACGCTGAAGACCGGACCCACGGCCATCGGGATGACCGTCGGGACGCGATCCTTGCGCAGCGACACCACGCCGATCGAGCGGCTCAACTGCCCGGTGCGCTTCGGAGCCCGGGCCCGGGCCGTCGCAACCATCGGCTGGGCCGACTTGCGCAGCGCCTGCCGCACGAGCGTGCGCTGCATCTGGTCGGTCAGCTGGTCGAAGATCCGGATCGCCTCCGAATAGCCCTCTATCTTAATATCCTGCGTCATAGTCCAGGTCGTTCAACGTGATGAGAATGTGCAACCTCTTGCGGAAACCCTCCTCGTAGACGCTTTCGATCGGCCGGCGGCGCCCGTCGATCTCGACGAGCATCCGCGCATCCACGGCCGGCGAGCGTCCGTCGTCGCCCTTTACGTAGGGGATGGTCAGCACGGCCGACCCTTCGTGGACGATGCGCGAGGCGAAGAGGTTCTCGCGGCCGCCGCTCTCGGTCTTCGTGGCCCAGAACGAGCGCCACGGGGTCGGTTCGCCGACGATCTCGCCGCCGGCATCCTGCGTCGTGGCGGGGCGCAGCAGCGTGATTCTAACCTTTCCGGCCGACATAGGGCGTCATTCGATAGGGGTTCAACAAGCGTTCGACGGTCACGGGCAGCGCCGAGACCGAGCGTCCGATCACGGCATCGCCGTCCGCCTCGCAGAGCGTCCCGGCACGGAGCGCCACCGCGGCCTCGATGTTCCCGGGGAGGATGATCCCCCCGACGTCTTCCGGTTCGCGGGTGAGCGTATCGCGGTAGTCGCTGTAGCCGCAGACCGCCTCGACCCGCACCCGGGCCCGCTGGCGCCGGGTGGAGAGGGTCGGAAGCGTGAAGATCTCGAGAGCGGTGGACTGCTCCGAGGCGAGGAGCTCGTAGGACGACGGATCGAGCGTCTGCTCGCGGTCGTCGGCGTCGAAGTACTTCACCGACCGGATACTCAACACGGGGGCCGTCGGCAGGTCGAGCAGCGACTCGAAGCGGTCGAAGGCGAACGCCACAACGCTTCGCACCAGGATCCGATTCGTGTACTGCTCGGCGATGTCGAAGGCCGCGTAGACGTTCCGCACGGCATTCTCGTAGAGATCGCCGTCTTCGGGGACGAGCCGCATCTGCCCGCCGACAATCCGCTCGATAACCTGCCGCGGATAGACCTTTTCTGTTCTGTTGAGTATCATGGCCGCAGAGGTTTAGGCACCGGCACCCATTTCGAGGTACTTCACCGGATGCGTTCCGGCGTCTACCAGGTTGCCGTCGGCGCGGACATGACCCATGAAGCCCACTTCGAGTTTGTCGGCATACTTCTCCTTGAAGACCGTCATGCGGATGCCCTGCACCATGCGGAGATGGTAGTACTTGAAGTCGCCGAACGCGATCGGCTTGGCGCTCGCGGCGATGTCGGGCATCGACTCGTTGATGATGACCCGGCGGCCGAGGATCCGCGAGATGACACCGGTCTGCGCGTCGGTGATGAAGATCGGGCGGCCGTTCTTGTCGACGATCTTCAGAATGGCGGCCAGCGTTGCCGAGTTCATCATGAACGCACCGCGCTCGGGGTTGCCGTAGGCATTGTCGACCGAAGCCTGAAGCGATACCAGGTCGTCGTAGGTGACAGCCGTGTCCGATGCGGCAGTTGCGCCCTTGGTGGCAGCCGTGAGCAGTGCCTTGATGTCGTTGGTTCCGGTACCGGTTCGCGTCGCCAGCTCCTGCAGACCGCGGCGCACGCACTCGGAGACCGCCTCGACGATCGTCGCCTCGACATCGACGTTCGTTCCTTCGAGCAGCGCGATGTGGATCGGGAAGATCGGCGTCACGTAGTCGTAGGCGCTGATCGTCACACCCTTGAACTGCACCTTGTCGGCCGTGTTCGCATCTCCCTCGTTCAACTTCTTCAGCGCCTTGTCGGTGGTGTTGAGCGTGGACTTCGTGTAGGGGATCGCGTTCTGGGTAATCACCAGATCGACCGCCTCGAGGAAGGTGCCGGTCGACTTGAGGGCGTGCACGACCTGATCCGCCACGAGTTTCGGGATGATGATCTGATTCTCCGACGTACCGGTGAACAGTTCGGCTCGCAGTTCGGGCTTGACATCGCCCTTGGTGGCAACACCGCGCACATAGTCGATGAAGGCCGAGCGCAACTCCTCCTGGTGCTGGGCGGCACGCTCCGCGGGCGTCTTGCCATCGTTGCCGCCGATACGGCGTGCCGAAGCTGCCGCGCGCGCCTCGTCCTCCTCGAGCAGTGCAATACGCTCGTCGAGGGCTTCGTACTCTCTTTTCAGGCCGTCATACTGGGCCCGCTCCTCGGGGGTGAAGCCCTTGGCCTCACGCTCCTCGGCCACATCCAGCATCTGCGACATCTTGGCCGCCAGCGCTGCACGCTCTTCCTTGAGTTCTTTGATTGTCTTCTTCATGATGTGTATGGTGGTTAATGGTTTGCGATTTTCGTACACAGCGCGACGCGCTCACGGACGAGTTCCATGGCCTCTTCGGAGGCTTGTGCCGCCGCCCGACGCAGTTCCTCGACAGCCGTCCGTTCGTCAGTTGCCGCACGTTCCGCCACGGCCGAGGTGGTCGGATAGGCGCCATTGACGACGATCGACAGATCGTACAACTTCGAGATCTTCGTCACCACGCGCTGGTCGTACGCCAGCCCGTTCGCCTCGCTGCGCCACGTCCAGACGTTCTCTTCGACCTTAAACTTGAAACTGCACTCGGAGATGTCGCCCCGGCGGACGAGTTCCAGCAGGTCGTTGCCGCGGGTCGTGTTCGGAGCATCGAATGCGAAGTAGAGACCGTCGCTCTCGATGCGGATTTCAAGAGTCCCCTCGCCGTTGCGCGAGCGGGCCAGCACATCGGCACAGCCCGTGCCGTGGTCCGTGCACATGATGACGTCCGACATGTCGCACCCGTCGAAGGCGTGGGGGTCGATCTTCTCGATCCATTCGCCCCATATCGGGTTGCTCCACTCGTTGAACGGCACGGCACGGCCCTCGATCCGTCGGGAGGGCTGGCCGTCGGCGCGCTGCTCGACGTGCAGGTCGACGATCCGCATCGTGCGCATCACCGGCCGGTTGATTGCCTTGTCCTTATTTTTGTCCATTGCCTTGTGGTTTTACAGATTCCATGTTCAGCGGCCGGAAATAGGTATCGCCGCCCTCGTAGGCATCGAGATCCTCCGCTGCGCGGATCTCGTTCGGCGACATCGCCCCGATGTTGTACATCTGGCGGTAGTAGTTCGTGCGCGATGCCGTGTCGGCCCGCAGCAGCCCCCGGGCGTCGATGTCGACGTAGAGCCGCCCCTTCTCCTCTTCGAGGAACAACTTGTCGTTGAGCTCCTCCTCGACCTTGGTGATCCACGGCGAGAGGGTCACGTTGTAGAACTCGAGGTTCTGCTGCTCGTTGTTCGAGTAGGTCGAGTGGCTCAAGTCGCCGACCATGTGGGGCGGTACGCCGAAGATGGTCGCAATCTCGTCAATCGACTGCAGACGGGTGGCGATGAACTGCGCATCCTCGGGCGGAATCGTGATCGACGAATAGTCGAGGCCGTCCTCCAACAGGAGCGGCTTGCCGGCATTCCGGGCCCCGAAATAGGAGTCGGAGAGCTGCTTGTAGAGCCGCGACCAGGCCTCGTCACTCAACGCCTTCGGGTTCTTGAAGACACCGGTCGTGCGGCATCCGTTGCGGTAGAACGAGCGGGCGAACTCGACGGAGTTGTTCGCCAGTTCAAGCAGGCGGGCATGGTGGCGGATCGGCGAGAGGCCCAGCAGGCCGTTGACCGAAAGCCCCTTGATGTGCACGACGTCGCGGCTCGGGATGCGGGCCGAGTTGCCGACGATCGAGTAGAAGATGTCGTCGTCACCCTCCCACAGCGAGACGTTCTCCGGCAGGACGAAGTCCAGGCGCGTCGGGTACTCATGGCGGTCGCGTGCGGTGATGAAGGCGTAGGCATTGCCCCGCAGCAGGGCCGAGACCATCAGCGCCTCGCGCAGCGAGACGCCGTTCATCTTCGGGCTCGGCTTCATCATCAGCCGCGTCACCGGGTGGTCGCTCCGCAAGCGCCGGCGGCGGTCGTCGACGCGCTCCTTGACATGGACCGGGAGGGTCGAGAAGCAGTCCGAGATCAGCCGCACGCACGACCAGACGGTCGAGATCTTCAGGGCGAGATCGTGGTCGACATCCTCCATCTTCCCCATCGTATTGGTGAGGCCGCCCCGGCTGACGATGACCGGAAGACCCGCCCACGAGGCGGCGCGTGCCACTATGTTGCGAAAGAATCCCATCGTTTGCGATTTGCTTGACACAAAGATCGAGACCTCGCCGGCAAAAAAGAGGTTAACGTCGTTAACTTTCCGAGGTTAACGTCGTTAACTTTTTGCACGATCGGCCCCGGAGGCTATTTTGAGCGGGGTCGCCGACGGCGGCAGAACTGGCTGTAGGCGGTCTTGAAGCTCGGGAACCCGGCGAAGCGCCGCCGCCCCACCACCTCGGCATACTGCCGTTCGGTCGCTTCGTAGGCCTGTTCGTTGGTCTCGTAGTAGGCCAGCATCTTCACGTAGCGTTCGTAGAAACCCTGCGGTCCGGAGATGAACCGCCGGGTGGGCTCGTCCAGTTTGTAGTTCGTTGTCTGATCCATGGTTGTTATTCGTTAAAAGGTTCTCAATCCCCGGTCTTCGTAGACCGACCGGGCAGGCGGCGTGCGCTGGGCGCTCATCCACTCGCCGATGGCCTCGATGGCCGCCACCACGCCGTCGATCTTCTCCGGGCTGCGGTTCTTCACCGGCTTGAGGTTGTCGTTCGCGTCGCGGTAGACCACCACGTTCGAGACCATCCACCGCAGAACCGGATTCCCGTAATGCTCCAGATCCCCCGACCGGACGAGCCGTTCGAACTCCTTGGTCGGCGGCGAGATGTTCGAGATCGACTGCTGGAAGCCGTCCATCGGCAGGCCGTCGTTCTGCAGGTCGATGACCAGCTGCGAGGAGTTCCACCGGTCGTAGCCGATCTTGCGGATGTCGTACCGCTCGGCCAGCCGGGCGATGTCGCGGCGGATCACGTCGTAGTCGGTGACGTTTCCCGGCGTGACGCGCAGCAGCCCTTGCCGCACCCAGACGTCGATGTTCGCATTCTCGCGCTGCATCTCGCGCCGCGTGCGGTACTTCTCCTCGGGGATCCAGAAGAAGGGCAGCAGCTGCGTGCGGTCGTTCTCGTGGAAGGCCAGCACCAGCGACGAGAAGTCGTTCACCGATCCGAGGTCGAGACCCGCATAGCACTCGCACCCCGCCAGCGACTCGACGGGCGTCTCCGAGCGGCAGGCGCACCAGACGTCGTCGCCGATCCAGATATCCGAGGCCTGCACCCAAAGGTTGAAGTTCTTCGTCAGGATGGCGCTCTCCTGCTCGGGCTTCGTGCGCATCGTGCGGTACTGCTCCTCGAGGAACTCGGGCTTGACCGAGGCCCCGAAGCAGGGGTTCGACTTCACCCACGTCGCGGGATCCGATAGCTCCTCGCGCGAGTCCTGGGTGTAGATCATCGCCAGCAGCGCATCGTCCTCGAAGATCCCCTCGAGCATCTTGATCGCGCTCGACCGGTAGGTGAAGCAGGGCCCCGCGAGGTTGAAACCGGCGGTCGTGATGATGCACATCAGCGGCTGCCGGCGGGCGCCCATCGACGACTTCATGACGGCGTAGACCTCGTCGGTCTTGTGGGCGTGGAACTCGTCGACGATCGTGCAGGAGGCGTTCTTTCCGTCGAGCGTGTTGGCATCCGACGACAGCGGCTTGAAGACCGAACCGGTCGCCTCGTAGGAGATCGACCCGCCGGCCGACCGGAAGACCTTCGCCCGCCGCGAGAGCGAACAGCGGCGGACCATCTCCTGCGCCGCCCCGAAGCACTCGCGGGCCTGGTCGCGCGTCGTGGCGCAGGAGTAGACCTCGGCCCCCGACTCGCCGTCGGCGAAGAGCATGTAGCAGCCGATGCCCGCCAGCAGGGTCGTCTTGCCGTTCTTGCGGGCCACCTCGAGGTAGGCCTCCCGGAAGCGTCGCGTGCCCGTCGCCGCGCGGCGGAATCCGAAGAGGTTCCACAGGAAGAACTGCTGCCAGGGCTCCAGCTCGATCGGACGGCCGGCCCACTCGCCCTTGATGTGCGGCAGGTGGCGGATGAAGTCGATCGGCCGGGCTGCGGCCCGTTCGTCGAAGTACCAGCCCCGCTCGACGGCCTCGGCCCGATCGCGGAAGTAGCGATCGACGGCCATGCGGACGTAACGGCACGCCGGGATGCGCCCGTCGCGCACATCCACGGCATACTGCTCGGCCGGATGCAACTGCTTCTTCATGACTGCCCCACGAACTGGTCAAACGGATCGGTGACTTTGGCCGCATCGGCACGCTCGCGGGCATCGGCCGACTCGACCTGGCGGCGCGACACGGGTGAGAGGCCGAACTGCGCCCCGACCTTGTTCACCACGTCGAGCGAATCCTTGAAGAGCCGCGCTGCAGGGTGCATCGAGACCGACACGCCGTTCTGGGTCTTCGTTTCGATGAAATAGCCCGGTCCGGAGGCGATGTCGGCGTAGGCGGTCTTCAGGTTGGCATAGGCCGCCGCGTAGGCCGCCAGCAGCGGGATGTCGAGTTTGGTGAGCACCTTCCAGGAGATCAGCATCCGGGCCGTGCGGTCGAAGATCTTCCGCGCGTCGTCGGCCAGCCAGGAGGGCGCCGTGGCTTTGGTGACGGGTTTGCAGACGCCCCGCGCCGGGGCCTCCGTCTCCGTTTTCGAGGTCCGGCACTTCCGAAGCGTGCCGCGCATCGCCTTGACCTCATCAGGCAGTGGGTTTCTTCCCATATCGATAAATAAAACAGACTTACAAATCGTAACATTCACTCGTTACCCAAATAGATTTTGGATTTTGGATGTGTGTGTAAAGAATTTCATGGGCGGTTGGTTTCGGGAAAGGTTCCAGCGATTTTCACCCCCTATCCCCCTACCCTCCGAACCGCGAGTAACAAATCGTAACATTGACAGCCTCCATACTTACAATTTTATCAAGCACAACAACTTATAAACAATACGACACCAATCATTTAACGCGTTAACCCCGCACTGTCGGGAAGCCCGTAAAACCGTAAGAAGGGCCCGAATTTCGTATCATATAAGTCCCGGAAGTAATTATATATACACACCTCATCCGTCCGGTCTGCGGGACGATTCGATGGCCTTTTCGACCAGTCGAGCCGGGGTGTTGCGGATCAGCATCCGGGCGTGAACCTCCTCGGCATAGATGCGCGTAGTGTTGGTGGTCGTGTGTCCGAGCATGTCGCGCACGGTCTCGAGATCGACTCCCGACTCGACCATCAGGCAGGCGCACGTATGACGCAGCGAGTGGGCCGTGATGTTCGGCCGGCAGATCCCGATCGCGGCCAGCCGCTGGTGGACGATCTGGCTGATCGACGTCCGCCTCAACCGGTGGCTGTTCTTCGGATAGGCACTTGCGAAGAGCGGCTCGCCCGGCCGGATGTCGCGCATCGAGATGAACTCCTCGAACAGCTCGACGATCATGTCGGGCAGGGCCATCGCCTCGACCTTCTCGTGGCGGCCCTTGCGCTGGATGTAGAGGACCGGCACGCCCTCCTCCGTGCGGTCGAAGTCGTCAACATTCACCCGCTCGACCTCGCACGTGCGCAGCGCCAGCAGCAACATCATCGCCAGCATCAGCCGGTCGCGCTTGCCCTTGAAGGTGGACGTATCCACCGAATCGAGCAGCCGCGCCGCCTCCTCGGAGGTGAGGCGTCCCTTGCGGTGGCCCCGGTAGCGGACCGACGAGCGGATCCCGGCGCCGATGTCGGAGTAGTAACCCCGCGCCGCGCAGTACTTGTAGAACATCCGCACGGCCGTGACGTAGCCGTCGACCGTGAGGGCCGACCTCCCCTGTTGCTCGAGCGACTGCTTCCAGGCGAGGATGTGGCGCCGGGCCGGGCATCGCGGATCGACACGCTGCGCCGCGAGCCAGCGGAACCAGAGCTGGACCTTCGTCCGGTAGCTGGTCCGCGTGGTCTCCATGACGTCGAGGTTCTGCATCCACTCGTCGATCACTTCGAGGATCGTGGCGCTGGTGTTCATCGGCGGGCGGTTCGTTTGTGGGCCTCGCGGCCCGACTTCCGGTTATGGCAGGCGTCGCACAGACTTTGCAGATTGCGCAGGTCGAGGGCGGCACCGCCTTCGTTGATCGGGACGATGTGGTCGACGACCGTGGCCTCCGTGACGAGACCCCGGCTCCGGCACTCCTCACAGAGCGGGTCGGCATTCAGTTTGATCTGACGCAGGCGGCGCCAGCGTGCGGACTGATAGAAGGCCGAGTTCGCATGAAGGCGTCGGCCCTGGGATTCGCGCGGCGGCAGATAGGCCCGCCGGGATGGTTTCGGAATGGTTGGCATAGGCTATTTGGTTTTGAGCATTTCCGGATTGTCGTAGATATTGCCGACGACTCCTAACCGGTCTCGGTAATCATACGTTGCGGTCGCATACAGTGTATAACGTTCCTCCCCTTTTGGATGGTTGACGTAAACTACATCATAGCAATACCCTCTGACGCCACCTTGTACCCATCCAATGATTCTCCCACCAACGCCTAAAACATCCCCCTCGAAGATCCGCGTCCCGTTCTTGTCCTTCACGCCCGTGAACTGGCCGACCGTCTCCGGATCGACTTCGTACTGATTGAATCCTTTCGGCGCAGGATTGGGGAATATGAACGAATGGCCGCCCATACGCAACAGATCGCCCTCGATCCACTTTCCCGTCTTGATCTCTTTTCCTCGAAACAATATCTCCCGTTTCATCTCAATGCTGTTTTTGATAAGTTTGTCCCCCAGTTTGATAATGAATGTTTCATGATCCGGAGCACCCCACTCCGGGCGTCCCTGTCCCATCGTGATCCTCCGGCATTCGAACATCATCCGGCGCCGGGTGTAGCCATACGAGAAACACACGGCATCGAAGTGTTTGAATATCGGCCCCACGGAGCAACCGCCACACAACCGGCCGTCGAATCCGCGCACGTTACACCAACCGAAGGCTCCGTAGCACTCGATCAACCGATGTCTCCAGTACGGGGACTCATCCCGGTACTCTTCGGGCTTCTCGCCCCGCTCGATCATTTCATACCACTCCTTTTTGAGCGGCAGGTAAAGTATTTTCATATTCCTCGATTTTACGTCTCATCCGTTCCTCGGCGGCCTCTACTCCGGCGACCTTCCGGGCCAACTTCGCCCGGAACCGGGCGAGATCTTCGTCCGTGGCTTCGTCGAAGAAGAGGTTGTTCGCGCGGTTCCATGCCACGTATTCCTCCAGCTTCCGCCGGGCCCTGGTGACTTGCGCCTTGGCGGCGACCAGTCTCCGGAGATCGTCGGTCAGCCGGACATCATTCCCCAGCCTCCGATCGTAGTACGAACAGAACCGGCTCACATTCGCCCGGGGAAACCGGCAGACCAACGCCGCCTCACGCCACCGGACGACCCACGGCCGACGTTCGTAGACCTCGCGCGGGAGATCGTAGGCGAAGATCCGCTCGCGGGATCCGGCTCCGGCATCCTTCGTGAACTCGATGAAAACCCAGTGCCGAACTCCCAGCTCTGCCTCGGCCCGGGCATAGTCGCGGGCCAGTTCATACAGATCGCCGCAGCTTTCCTGTTTGCTCTTTGCCATGGCTTCGGTTATTATGATGCAACAACACTTCCGGTCAGAACAGCGCCAGTTGGACGAAGGTGAACCGGCGGATCTCGTCGTCGATCAGCCGGGCGACTCCCGTCAACGAGTGGCGGATCGTCGCATAGCTGCCACCCTCCGGCAGTCGGTCCCGGTAGCGATCCAGCAGACGGATCTCCTCCTCGGCCACCTCGCGGATCTCGCGAAGAGCGCCGCGGATGGCTTCGTTCTCCGACGGATAGCCCGCCTGCGCACAATCGACAAACCCGCACGGGTGGCTACACCCCCGCGAAGTATCGAGCCGGACGGAGTAACCGGATTCCCATCGCCCGTTGTCGGACCGGGCCGTGTGGACCTCAAACCTTCCGTGGCGCGACTCAACGGCCACGGGACGGTTCGGATTCAGGCAGACATCGAAGAGATTGAACCCGAACCCATACGGGCTCGAGTGTACGACCTCGCCGCCGGCATCCGGATGCGCCTTCAGATAGGCAGTCCACTCCTCGAAGGTGAACTCTCGCCCCAGGCAGCGACTCGTGTGGTGAATTTCGCTCATGTCAAAAGAGTTTTAAGGTTTGCACTTGTGGTTCGTAATTCATCCAAATGCACTCCTGCATCAGCGTCCCCGATCCGTTTACAATGCCGCTCCGGATATTGTTCCGCTTGAACGGGAACTTGACTTTGTTCCAATCGGCGTACAATCGATTGGTGAGGTTGCAATCATAGCTGCTGACCATGGCCAGCCCATCTATGTGGTGAAGTCGATCAGCCAAGCGTTCGTGATCCTCCACCGAAAACTCATAGCGGTAATCATTTCGAGAGTTCCGGCACTCTTGCGGGTACGGAGGATCGCAGTAGAAGAAGGCCCCAGGAAAGTCAATCCGATCAATCGCTGTCATGTAGTCGCAGTTCATAATTTGGAAGTTGTTGCGAATCTCCGCAGCTACTTCATACAACTTTTCGACGGCATTTTTCCAGCGGGAAACGCCCTCGCCAGCCTGCGCTCTGACCTGTTGTTTCGCCATGTGCCATCCCTTCTTTTGCCGCTGTGCGCCCAGTCCGAAAAAGGATTGCCGCACCCGAACGTAAAACCGACGCGCCCTTTCCAAGTCAGAGATCTCTGCAAACTCCGTTGTCCAACTATTGTCGAACTCGGTTTCCGAGTAAGGCGTCAGCCGCAAGGCCCGAACGAGTTCCTCTTCGTGATCGCGAAGCTGCGTGAAAAAATTGGTGATTTCGCCGTTGATCTCGTTTGCTGTACGAATCACATTTCCGTGATAGTTCAGCGACACGACCATCGATCCGGCGAACAGATCGATCAAATGCGTAAAACCCACGGGAAAGTTCGCGTAGAGGTATTCGGTCCATGTGAACTTTCCTCCGAAGTAGTTGAAGGCAATCTTTTTATTTCGGTTACCAGACATATCGTTTCTGTTTTGCGGATCGCCGGGAGTCGAACCCGGGCAACGGCTGCAACAGGCCGTTGGCATCCTCCGCCGGCACGGAGGCCCTGCCGATCCATTGGTCAGTCTTGTGGCGTGCGGATCCGCCAGCGGACCCCCTGCGGAGTCTGGACCGTCTCGAAATCCTCCGCCCGATAGAGGCCGCCGTTTGTCGGGAGCATCTGCACCATCTGCAGGTAGGTGTACAACCGGCCGCATTCGGCCTCGGCCTGACGGCGCGTCTGCAGTTCGTGATCCCGGGCGGCGTAGGAGGTGAACGTGCAGAAGGCGCTGCGGTTCTTCCACGCCCCCTTGTTGTCCATCGCCGCCACCAGGCGCCGGATGTCCTCGACGTCCCACTTGCGGAACAGCCACAGCAGCTGCTGCCGCGAGAAGGGTTCCGCCATCGAGGCGATCTTCGGGAAGCGCTCGCCGATCCACGCCTGCAGCGCATCGGCTGCCTCGACCAGCTCCGCCGGGGCCTCGGCCGTTTCTCCCCCTACAACCCCCTTTTCTGAACTTACCGTGTGTGTGTATTCTTCTCTTCTTACTTTCTTACATTCTTCAGTTGTGGTCGCTGGCTGGTCGACGCCTGGTCGGCAGTTGGTCGCATCCTGGTCGTCCGTTGGTCCGCTGTCTGGTCGCTCGGCGCTCTCCATCGACTGATATTTTTCGTAATTACAGATCGTTACGATCGTATAGGAGCTGGTCGCACGGCTGGTCAGAAAATCCGATTTTTCAAGTTTTGAAATCGCCGTCCGCACCTCCCGCTCGGAAAGACCCGTTTCGCGGGCCAAAATCGACCGGCTCGTGACGAGCTGGCCCCGCTCGACGGTGATCCCCCGCCAGCGCTTCGTCTGGAAGTTCGCCTTCAGCAGCAGATGCAGGGCCATCCGCACGCAGTTCGTGTCGGAGTACCACTCCCAATCGAGCAAGCCGCGATGTATCTTGATCCACCCTTCCATGGCTATCTCACGACAAAGCAGGTGAAACCTCGCCGACGCCACATCCGGGCCACGGCCTTGTTGTCCTCGACGACGAACAGCACCCGACGGCGCTCCTCCTCGGTCGTCTCCCGGAAGAACTGGTCGACCTTCTGGATGTGCTCGGGCCTCTCGTCGCCATTCGCGCGCATGATGAGCGTATAGTCCCGAGGTTCGAGCCCCAGGTGACGCTTCAGCCACATCTGCGTCTTGTCGCGCACGCTCTCGCGCCGCGAGGTGCAAAGGAACAGCTCCATCGTGCGGGCATTGAACTGCACGAACGAACAGACGTTGCGCCGCGGAAGGTCGTCGAAATCGTCCCGATAGAAGGCCTCCCAGTCGACCGGGAGCTGCTCGAGCAGCCGACGACGCCGCAACCCTACTTCGGCCAGCGTCCCGTCGATGTCGACGACCATGATGCGTTTCATTGCTTGTCGTTTCATCTTCGTCTCTTGTTTGATTGTCAGTCGTTGTGTTTGGCTCGTCCCGGTACCCGGAACGGATTCGGCATGCAGTCGAGCGTCCGGTGCTGCTCCTCGCGATTACGGTGTGATTCGGCCGACCGGCTCTTTGCCGAGTACCGGTCGAGCAGCTCCGACGAGCGCTTGATCCGGCTCAACCGGAAGGTGACGGCATACTTCGTCCGTCCGAGGGCCTCGCCGATCGCGGCCTTGTTCATCCCCCGGTCGAGCATGTCGAGCATCCGGCGGATCTCCTCGTCGCTCCATGGCTGGTTGTGTCGTATGAATGCCATGGTCAACCCCGTTTGCGGCCGAATCCCAGCCACCGTTGCAACGTACAGCGGACAACCGAACGGCGAAGCGTCTTTATGTCACGCCGGTTCTGTCGGATCGCCTCCTCCTTCGTGAGATCATAGAGACCGATGGATCCGCATTCGAATGTGGTCAGTTCTTTCAGTGTCATAGCATTATTGCATTAGTGATTCCTTCAACTGCTGCGGCGCATAGAAGCGATCCAGGAACTTCGTCACCTCCCGCGGATCGTAGAGGAAGGTGCCGTCGCCCATGACGAGGTATTTGAGTCCGGATCGCCGCCACAAGGCGTGCGTCTTCTCGCTGGTGACGCCTGTCGCCCGTCCGAGTTCCTCGCTACCCTTGAGGTAGAGGACTGGGACCTCTCGATTCAACTTGACTTTCATATCGCTCTATTCTATGATGTATTCAATCGTTTCGCGGCGGCCCCGGCGGGCGCGTCGCGCCGTTCGTTCAAACTCCCCGCCGCTGAAGACATACGTGCAGAACAGCCCCAGCAGACAGGCGGCACCGATACGGCGCCCGATCTCGGCCCGATAATACCAGACAACCAATGCCTGAATCGTCCGATTGCCGTCCAGATCACCCTGCAACTTGTCGTACATGACCGACAGCGTATTGGCCACGGCCTGGTAGGTCACGTGCAGCGCTTCGGCTATGCGGGAGATATTCCCGCCGCGGGTCTCGATCACCGCCTGCATCACTCGGGTCTCGGCCGGCGAGAGGCTGTCTGCATCGCGTTTCATAGGCCCCAGGGTTGCGTTACCTGGTGACGGCGGAAGATCGTCTCGATGCCGCTCCGCTCGATCGGCGAATGCGGCGTGATCCCCCACTGCCGGTAATAGTAGGCCGAACGGCTCAAATTGCCGAGGACTTCACGGATCTCCATGCGCACCTCGGCAGCTTCGCGACGGTCGCGTGCCGCTACCTCGCGGATTCCCTTGGTGAAGGAGTTGTCGGGATTGCGTGTCTGATTTGTTATCATCGCTATTTGTTTCCTAAAATCAATTTCATCACAGTTCTAATTCTTTTCACAAAACCGCATCGATAGGATCGTTCATTC
The DNA here is from genome assembly GCF_900604385.1 of Alistipes megaguti. Lineage (NCBI taxonomy): Bacteria > Pseudomonadati > Bacteroidota > Bacteroidia > Bacteroidales > Rikenellaceae > Alistipes > Alistipes megaguti. Next base: position 3,001,504 of record NZ_LR027382.1, read on the forward strand.
TGCTGGTCCTTTCCCTGTTCCGATGAACCAATCCCGAATATCAGCCATTGCTCAAACCGCCACGGCTCTGTTTGCTTGTAGTGGACAAAAGACTGCCGGATCTCATATACTACTTGGCCGTCCACTTCAATCGTACAATCAACCCCACCCCGAGCCAAGGACTTCAATCGAGAATCATCGAGCATTCCGTGCATTCGTCGTGTGATGATAATCTGCACAATCCGATCGTCCTTTTTTACCTCCGCCATTTGCTTTTGTCCAAAAAATTGTAAATCTTTACATTTCAAATTGTCCAATTCGCCGTACTTTTGTTGTACGATTGATTGGACAATGCAAATATATAGTAATTTCTATATTTTTATACAGAAATAACTATATTTAATTATTATAGAAATAGTATTATCTATAAATAAGTCATAGAGATGACTGCAAAAGAAAGACTTAAGGCATACTTGGATTATAAAAAAATTACCCAAATCGCATTTGCGGAAAGTATCGGCGCCTCGACCGGATACGTCAACGCAATGTCAAAAGGGTTTGGGCCCAAGTATGAAGCCATCGTCAGAGAGAAATATCCGGACCTGAATATCGGCTGGGTTATTACCGGCGACGGCGACATGCTTTCAACAGCAGCTCATCAGGTCGGCGTCGCTATAAAAGCCGATACGGAATCGGTAGTCATGATCGATTATATCCCGGTTCACGCATCTGCCAGCTTTGTGGAAAGTATCTGCGACGAGAAAGAATGCGCGTTTGAAAAGATGCCGGTCATCCCGCTCAACGGTGAAAAACTGGATTCGAGCTACAAGATCTTTGAGGTCTCCGGAGATTCGATGGTACCCACGATCAACGATGGAGCGCTGATCCTGGCAAAGGAGATCAACGAGGCGCAATGGGCCTACGCCGAGGGGGTCGTCGTCGTTGTCTTCAACGAGATGGTCGTCATCAAACGGATGGCCGAGAACCGCATTTTCGATAGCAACATGATCGTCCTCTCATCCGACAATGAGAAATACGGGAAAATGCAGATCGAGCTGTCTAACATTCGGGCCATCTACAAAGCCAAACGGAAGATCAGCGAGAATATATTCTAAAAAAATATATTGTATGTCATGATAACTCTTCAAGTCGCCCCGACCCAACTTCACGCCGACAGCGAAGGTTTATTCTTCCTGTTCATCGCCTTCTGCGTGATTGTAATCATCGTGAATGCCGCCAAGTTGTTCAAACGACACCAAGAGAACTCTTCTTTAACTGATTCCCATAGTCAGGAAAAATCAGATGCAAACACGGTAAGTTATGGATATACAACCGATGAAGGCGAAACTCTATTCGACGATGTCAAGCCTGAGGACGACGAGGTCGAATACAGAATTGTCGGGACCAATTACCGGGATCTATCCAAAAAGGATATCGGTTATTCCGAGAACTTCTGCCTAAATGCTTCCGACGATGTCAAAGGGGACAAATACGCTGTCGAGATTTACAACGGACGCGGGAACCTGGTCGGATACATCGAACGCGACCTGAATAAGTTTTGGCACAAATTGCTGATGAAGGCTAATCCCGATAATCCGGTCATGCGATGCAGAGGGTATATCGGGCAATTCAGAAACGAAAACGACGAACTGAAATTCTACGGGAAAGTTTTCCTTCCAGAGATTGACGAGAAAGACCCTGACTACAAGAAGATAATGAACGAATAACAACAACCCTTAAAACAACAACCTACTATGACTAAAAGAAACTATCACGCTCAATTCAGCATCAAATGCGGCGCAACAACTGACAGTTTTGACAACTTAAAAAAACAATGTCAGGCTGAAGCCGAGAAACTTTTAGCTACCGTTGATCTGTCCTCCCAAACAACAGCTATTGCTACGTTCTGGACCGCAGATTTCCCAGAGTTGATCGGAATCGGCAAATTCTACAAAGACGAAAATGGTGCCGTTCGATACGATTTGGATTTTTCTGAAAGCACACTATAAATGAAAATTCTATCGGCTATACTAACTTGGGGAATGACCCTATTCGCATCTAATTTAGCGATTGCTCAGTTGAATATAGAGCCAAACAATTTTTATTGGCAAAGAGTTGTCGAGTACTCTGGAAGCATCAATGAGATGCACAACCGGATCATAGCATCCGGGATATTCAAAGAGATCCAGAAGAAGGATTCAACGCTAATCGTCGGACGAGTTGAGAACATCGTCTTGAACTACGCAACCATGGATCCGGAACCTCGGCTGGCGAATAAACCGATATTTTTCCGGAATGGAGAAAAGTTCTCCGGAACGCTTACCTACGAACTGAAAGAAGGCCGATATCGCGTTACATTCAAGAACCTTATCTACAACAGCGACATGGTAATCAATGTAGGTAGTATGTCGGTAGACATGAGGAACCAGCCGGTAAACGAGTTTTTCTATCACGACGACGGCAGTTTCTGCCGCGGAGAGAAGGCCCAGCAGTTCGCCCGAAAGGTTTTCGACTACTCGTTTTCAAATTCGTTCATTATCAAAAATGAGGACAAACCTCAATCCGACGAGTGGTGATTGCAGAAATAAAACTGCAGAAAAGTTGTGAATAAACTTGCAAAAAACTTGCAAAAATGAATACATAAATCACAAGTATCTAATTGCATGACACTTGACTTTAATTCATAATCATGAGGTCGAGAGTTCAAGTCTCTCTCCCGCTACGAAAAGGGGTTAAACAGCAATGTTTAACCTCTTTTTTCATATCCCACAAACAAGCAAGTCCCTAATAATCAGCAGATAATAAAACCCACTATATTTAAAATATTTTAATATTAGGGCATAGAATCGGTATATTCAGGGGGTTCGTTGGAATACAACTCTCATTTTAGGAAAAATTGTATTCCAGACTTGTAAAAGAAGGTATTTCAACAAGTTACAAAACAGTCTGTAAACTATGATCGAAATACTGCGAATCACTTACTATCTCTACGAATTTAAAAAGAATCGAAGGGGTACAGCCCCGATCTACTGTAAATTAACAACAGACGGCACGGGACGTCAGCAGTTCTCAACAGGTCTTTATGTCGTCCCCGGATTGTGGGATAAAGAGGCTCAATGCGTTCGGGGCACATCAGAAGATGCCGTACTGATAAATCGTCGTCTGCAAGACATCACGATTGAACTTAAAGGAATTGAGCGCAGATTATATGAAGCAGACGGCAACGTATCGCTTGGAGAGATCTATGCCCTCTATAAACAAAAAACAGTAGAAAATCATACATTGTGCGGGATTTTCCGGGAACGTCTGGACAAAATGGCACAACTCATAGGCAAAGAATATTCACCTGCGACATGGCAGAAATTCCGAGAAGTATTTGCCCATGTTGAACGATATATACAGACTACATATGGCTTACAAGATATTCCGATTCGAAATGTGGACTACCGGTTCATAAAGCAGTTTGAAGAAGCACTCATGGAACGAGGGCTGAAAGCCATCACCATCAACAAGATCATGCAAAGAGTGCGTCAGATGGTCAATTATGCATTCCGCTGCAATTATATCCAGCAAGACCCGTTCGTCGAATACAAGCCTCTAAAAGAGCGAAAAAGACTGGTCTTTCTCACCCAGGAAGAGCTCCACAAGTTGGAAGATTTTCATTTCGTACAGATGCGGCTGGAAACAGTCAAGAACATTTATCTTTTCTCGGTCTATACGGGATTAGCCTACCATGAAGCACAGGCTCTGCAACCCAAACATATCGCAAAAGGATTTGACGGCAGGAACTGGATAGCACTGATTCGTCAGAAAACAGATCGTGAAATTTCAATTCCTTTGCTCCCACAAGCGGAACAATTGATCGTTTGGTTCCGGGAACATTGCCAAGTAGGTAATTATGTTCAACCTCGAATCTCCAATCAAAAGATCAACTCTTACTTGCGGGAAATCGCAGACATCGTAGGTATCGATAAAAAATTAACGCATCATACAGCCCGCAAAACTTTTGCTACAACCATCTTGCTGTACAATGATGTCCCCATAGAAGTTGTAAGCAAGTTGCTGGGGCATTCAGACATATCGGTCACACAACGTTCATATGCGCAGGTTCTGAATAAAAACATCAGCAACCACATCGGACGACTGGAAAAGCAACTTCTGCACAAAAACGCTGATTTACAACAAAATAATCATTAAAATATTTGGATTTTATAAAAATTTTGCTTATCTTGTATATATCTAAAAAGGGACCAAACATGGTTCTTCTATCCTGATCTTGATTAAATCAAGACAGTTTGAGTATTGAGATTGTCTGCGGTGAGAGCACAGACAATCTTTTTCTAACCGTTCCGAGAAAGGAGGGAGAGCTCGGAACATAATTTTTTCATATATGGAAGCAAGAAAAACTATCGTTCTTTGCATGCTGGCAAATGAAGCCAGACAGATAGACGATCCTCGTTACCAATTTGAAACGGAGGAAAAAGATCATGTTGTTGTAAAATGCGTAATCAACAATGCAGAAGTCTTGGATGTTCCCGGTATCGAATACCGCCTGCACCCTAATAAAACCACAGAAAACAGGCTGGATGCTCTGGAAGTTCTCATCAAAGATAACACCAAAAGGTTTAGCGATGTATTTCGCCAACTCCCATACGGTATAATCAAAAAAAACGTTACAGGCATCGGAGCTACCACTCTGGCTTTAACGGCAGAAAATAATTGTATCGTAGTCTGCCCTACCAGAAGTTTGGCTTATGAAAAATATCGAAAAGGGATAGCCCCCGATGGAACAGAAAAGTATCTCTATATAGGCAGCGCAATAGGTAATATACAGAAAGTATCTGCGGAAAAGATTCGAGCCTATTTAAGCAACACGGAGATTCCACACAAAAAAATTCTGGTCGTGGCAGACAGTTTACCCAGATTAATGGAGTATTTGCCTCTTAATTTGGAAAAATGGCATATCATGATTGATGAAATCGATTCCTATCAAACAGATGGCGTATATCGACCGGCATTAGAGGATGTAATCGACTACTTCTTTCGATTCCCGGAACGGAATCGTTGTCTGGTTTCTGCAACAATTCGACCATTTTCCGACCCTCGATTAGCTGATTTACCTTTAATCGATGTAAAATACGAGCAATTCATCCGTCGTCCTATCCACATGATACGAACATTGAATATTGCAGGCTCGGTGGCTAAAACATTGAAACAAATCACACGACAATATCCGGAAGACAAAATTGTCGTAGCCTACAATTCAGTATCCTCCATGCGCGTAATCATTGAGTTATTACCGGATGAGTTGAAAGGTCAATGCGAAATATGGTGCAGTAGCCAGAGCGAACAACAGGCGGGTGAATATTATCCACAAAAAGAAATAGGTACTCATTTAAACAAACAAATAACCTTTTTAAGTTGTACCTTTTTCACAGGCATAGACATCGAAGATAGATACCACCTCATATCCGTATCGGATACAAGATATCTTTATACGCTATTGTCTCCCGAGAAATTATTACAGATAGCCGGCAGATGCCGCCATAAAGATGGATTGTTGAGCGAGCGGTTCATTTATGATATCCGCGCCAGACAAACAGGCGAAAAGAAATTTGACAAACAACATAATATAGCCTGCGCAGAGTGGATCATCAAACTTTTTGATTTAATGAACCTCGGGATAGCAAATTATAACGATGTACTACATGCCAATGCCGTCCGATCCGTTGTGAATCAAGTTTCAGGATGGAAAGTTTCATATGGAGGCAGTGTCCCGATTTCATTAGTACGCTATAACATAGAGGAAAAATTGACTATCTCGTATCTCAATTTAGATGCTCTTGAAGAATTTATTCGACTCCGATCTCAATTGTACTTTGATGCAAGAGCTATTATAACAGCCCTGGAACAAGATTGCGAGATTCTTGAAATTACTAATGATGAAGAACCATATTCCAATAAACAACAGGCTATTGAGATTGCGGTTAGTGATGAACTAAAAGCAATTCAAAATGCAAATATCGACGAATGTGCACGACTCTTGAAAGATCGTATCGCAGACGGAAGTATGAGTAAAAATCTGATAGCACAAGTCGAAAGGATCGCTTCAAGAGAGCTAAAAGTTTTTATTTCCCGTTTTTATCAATTAATGGATTATGCACCCCATGAATACCTTGTTGACATATTGTCAGAGGCGAGAGATAAAGACAATAAATGGTTTCGGGGATTTTACAATGCGGTGTTGTTCAACGCGCTGGATCAAGAACATCCATTTCGAACTCTTATACAGAGTTATTTTAAACCAGGAGAACGGTATTCCACAGAAAAGATCTACGAACACATGGTTGCAATCTTCAATGCATCGGGTTTGAAAATCATTAAGAAACCTGCTACTGCTGTAAGCTATTTACAAAGTTTCTGCACTCTTAAAAGAGGCAAGAATTGCGGCACAGGAAAGAATTATTATCGCGTAGAAGATTATCAATCGCAAAAATATTTAGGCAAGAATCATGTCGAGATTCCTCATATCATTGACAAATTTAAACTGGCCGGGAGTGTTATGAAATTAAAGTAACTCATATTGTCTTAACTTTATATATATAAACACTGCTGTCCGGAGAAATTTTACCATAAAGTAGGTTGCTCGACAGAACCCGCCTCCGGAACACTAACGGGAGTTGTCGGCTGATTATAAATTTCACGGATATCCGCCCTCTGGAAGAGGACTTGTCCGATTGAGTTAGAGATAGAATGAAGACTTGGATCCAACCCGTATCGCTTCTTCGCAATGATGAGCAGCAGATAGTCACAAATGGCTATCCATATCTGCGTGTACACGGCGTTCTTGGAAGTGCCGTAGAAAGTCCTGATGTGAAGATGCTGCTTGATCCATTTGATGAACAGTTCTATCTGCCAGCGTTCATGGTAGAGTTCCGCAATAGTCAGCGGATCGTCAATCGCAAAGTTGTTGGTCAGAAATCGATATGATCTTCCAGTCTCAAAGTCTTCATATACAACAAGTCTCAATGTGTCTGGATACTTTCTGGTAGAGTAATATCCAGCAAGTCTGATAGTCTCATCCGAAAGAACGCCCGAGTCTTTGTTGACAGGTCTGGACTCAATAACCTCATAAGACATATTATCCTTGGCGCGTGTAACAAAGCAGGCGCCCTTTTGCTGGAAATGCTTGTAAAGTTTCTCAAAGGCAACATATCCCCTATCCATCAGGTAGAAAGCACCTGCTTCAACAGGAATCTTGTCCATCATCCTGGCATCGTTAACCTTGCCTGGCGTGAGCATGACAAATGTGGGAATCGAGCCTCGCAGATCCATCAGTGTATGTATCTTGAACGCGCCCTTACCATGATGAAACTCGGCCCATGGACACAACTTAAGACACAGTTCAATGGTACTGCTGTCAAACGCATATATCATCTCCTCAAGACCAATTCGCAGCTTTTCATCCTTGTAAAGCATCGTGGCTTCCTTTACCAAAGTCATCGCAAAGTCTTGATATATACGCCAATCCTTCTTCTCGTTGGCCTCCGCAAGCGTGGATCGAGGTATTGCCTTGATTCCGGAGCGATAGAGGTCGCCGCAGAGGTTAAGTGTAGTCTCTATATCTCTCAAACCAGCTCTGTCAGTGAACTGTGCAAAACTCATCACCATGAACTGGTCACGACAATTGAATTTGATAGCATGCCGGTCTCCTTTGTAGCGGTCGACACATTTCTTGAACTCGTATTCGTTAATGAGAGACATAATCTGAGCGAAGATTGTTTTTCCTTTGTTCATGGCTTGCGGATAACCTCTTGATGGCTACCGCAAAGTTACTGATGTTCTAATCGAAAAATTTTCTAATGCTTGTAACTTATTGATGTTTAATAATTAAAACATTGTCGGAGAATTTTTCTCCGGACACTAGTGATATATAAAATAAATCAAAATGAGTTATTTTGAACTGATCTCATAAATAAAAACAACACCCCTCGCTCTTGCAGGAGAGTCTGAACACAAATGGTTTGTCGAGTAAAGATGGATGTATATGACCCGATTATTCTACAAGGTGTTTTTCGGATACCTTCTGAAATGGTGGTTGAATAAGGTTAAATAATTGATATAACTAAACTCTGTTGGAATACCTTTTTATCAAACACAAGGCATAACATATTGATATGCAGCTCATAATTACTGATATTCAAGTCTCTCTCCCGCTACAAACCCTCCGAAAACCACTTGCAGCCAGCAAGTGGTTTTTCTTTTACTACTTACTACTCCCTTCATACACGCGATGTGGCCGCTTGGCAATCCGCCACTCCCCCCCACCTGCAAAATTCCCGCACCAAACAATTTACACCGATTCCATCACAAAGCACCACTTCGTGAAGCTATCCTGAGGTGTGTGGAGTCCGTACAGACCGGGGCGATTGCCGATTGCATCAGCAAGAAAAGACGGAGGGGGGGGGTAGGCGGCAGAGTCTATGGCGGAGCAAGGCAGGAAAAGGAAGAGGGCAAAAAGAAAACCGCCCGCAACCCAGGTTGCAGGCGGTCGTTCTCAAGTCGAAAGGTTATCAACCGATGTCGACCAGCGGAGCGTCCGTCGGAACGTTCTGGCCCACGCTTACAAAGATCTGCTTCACCTCGCCGGCATAATCCGTCGTGATGGAGTTCTCCATCTTCATCGCCTCGAGAACCAGAATCTCGTCGCCGACCTTCACTTGATCGCCGACCTTCACCTTCAGCTCGATCACACGACCCGGCAGCGGTACCGTAACGGCCTTGCCCTGAATGGTGATCGAAGCGGCTTCCGGCTCGGCAGCCGGTTTCGAGGCCGGAGTGGCAGCCGGCTTCGAGGCCGGAGCGGCAGCCGGCTTCGAGGCCGGAGTGGCAGCCGGCTTCGAGGCCTCGTAGGCCTTCACCTTCTCGTTCGTCAGGAAGGTCTTCGCTACAAGCGGGAACAGCTCCAGCAGCAGCACCTCCTTCTCGTTGGCCGCCAGTTTCACGCCGCCGGCCTCGGGAAGCGTCGGATTCGGCTGCATCTGGTATTTCGACGTATCGTAGGGGGTCTCCTCACGCACACCGCAGATCTTGAAGCGGAACTCCGGGTCGATCTTCACCGGCGTCTTGCCGTATTCGCCCCTCACCAAGCCGACAAACTGCGACGATTTGTTCGTGTACATCGGACGGCCGGCTTTTTCGTCCAGGGCGCAGTTCACGGCTTGAGCACCCACGATCTGCGACGTCGGCGTCACCAGGGGCGGAAGTCCTGCGGCCAGACGAACCGTCGGGATCAGCTCCATGGCGCGCGGAAGGATCTCCTCGGCCTTCAACTGCTTGAGCTGGGCCACCATGTTCGAGTACATGCCGCCCGGGATCTCGGCCTTCTGGACCAGTTCGTTCGGAGCCGGGAAGCCGAAGTAGGCCTCGATCTTGCGGCAGGCGTCGATCGTAGCAGTCTCGTCGTCGGCCTGCGCAGCCTTGATGGCGCGGTCGAACAGGGCGTCGATCTCCGCCGGCAACTTGTCCGTCAGCGGGTTGAAAGGTTTCGGCTCGGGTTTCTCCACGCCGAAGACCGACATGTTCAGCTCCTTGCGGATCTCACGCAGCTGCGTGTTGATCTTCGCGACGGCCTCCATGTTGACACCCAGGTCGATGCCCAGCTTCTTGCAGAAGACGTAGACCAACTCGATGGCCGGAGCTCCCGTGCCCCCGGCGAAATACCAGCAGTTCGTATCGACGATGTCGACGCCCGCGATGATGGCGGCCAGCACCGATGCCAGACCGTAGCCCGGCGTACAGTGGGTATGGAAGTCGACCGGAATCGAGAGGTTCTGCTTGAAGAGTTTGACCAGCGTGGCAACGCGGCGCGGCGGAATCAGTCCCGACATATCCTTGATCGTGATCATGTCGGCGCCCAGTGCGGCCATCTGGCGGGCCTTGTCGAGGAAATAGGCATCGGTGAAGACCGGAGCCGGATTCTTCTTGCCCTTGAGCTTGTCCCAGAAGCTCAGCGCCGGATATTTCGGGTCCACCGTATAGCAGACGGCGCAATCGGCAATGCCGCCGTACTGCTTGACATATTTGACCGTGGATTTTACGTTGTCGACGTCGTTCAGCGCATCGAAAATACGCATGATACCCAGTCCGCTCTCAATCGCATTGCGGCAGAAGCCGTCGATAATCTCGTCCGTATAGGGCGAATAGCCGAAGAGGTTGCGGCCGCGCGAGAGGGCCGTGAGTTTCGACACGTTGCCGACGGCCTTGTAGATCGTCTCCAGACGCGTCCACGGATTCTCGTTCAGGTAACGCATCACCGAGTCGGGCACGGCGCCGCCCCAAACCTCCATCGCATAGAAATTCGCATCCTTGTAGAACGGCAGGCAGCGGTCGATCTGCTCCTGGTTCATACGCGTCGCAAACGACGACTGCTGGCCGTCGCGCAACGTCAGATCTCTGATTTTGAGATTTCTTGCCATTTGTATTCCGATTTTACTGTTATTACAATAACAAAGGTAGTAAAGCCGTACAAATTTGCAACTTTTTTATGGGATTTTTTACAAAAAGATGTCAAAAAGACCCTTCACGATAAGAAAACGGGGTATTCGGAGGGTGCAACGAGGCTGTGAATCGAGGACGAAAAGGCAGTCCGGCGTGCGGTAACGACACCGGAACGGAGTGCCGTCGGCGGAGGAAACCGGCTATCGGAAAGGATCTTACGGGGTAAACGGCCGGCGGAGAGTCACTGGCAGATGCGGTTCCGCTCCAGGTAACGGCACTTGAAGAGGTTGACGAAGTAGAGAAACATCGCCAGAAGCAGCGGTCCGAAGATCACCCCCATGAAGCCGAAGAGCGAAAGCCCGATAATGACCCCGAAGATCGTCACCAGCGGATGGGTATGGGCCATGCGCCGCTGCATCAGGAAACGCACGACATTATCCACGTGGGTAACCACCAGCGTCCCGTAGAGCGTCAGCCCGATAGCCGGCGCCCAGCTACCGGTCAGGGCCATAAAGAGTGCCAGCGGAATCCACACCAATGCCGTGCCGACGATCGGGATGACCGTCGCAAAGCAGGTCAGCACCCCCCAGAACAGCGGACTCGGAGCCCCGAACACCAAATAGCCCACGTAGGCCACGATGCCCTGGATGACGGCCAGCAGCGGGATGCCGATGGCATTCGAACGGACGATAAGGTGGATTTCGTGGATAACCTTGCGCGAGATGCGGGGGTCGAAGGGCATCAGAGAGCTGCAGTAGGCCTCCATCCGACGACCGCCGGTGAGCATGAAGTAAAGCACGAAGAGCAGCACCACGAGGTTGATGGCGAAATCGGCCGCCCCGACCACCACCCACTGCCCCACGCGCGGAATATATCCCAACAGCCACCGCACGTTGGCCTCGGACCAGAGTTCGTAGCCCGTGCGCGCCTCGACCAGTTCGACAAGGTGTTTCACCGGGACGAGGATCGAACGCGGATCGACCACCACACGCTGGACCTTCACGGCGACCATCCAGCCGATCAGCGATATGGGAATCAGAAAGCAGATCACCGCCTCCGCCAACAGCACCGTAGCAGCCAAACTCGGACGCCAGTGCCGGTGTTCGGTCAGTTGCCACAGCTGGCGCCGCAGCAGAATGTAGATCGTCACGGCTCCGAGCAGTCCGCCCAGAAAGGGAAGGATCTCCACGAAGATCGTCACGCCCAGACCGGCGATCAGTACATAGAGCGAATATCGCCCGTATTTTTCGCGAAAGGATGACATACGCGGCCTCTGTGCTGCAAGGAGCGTGCCGCAACATACGCGAGAGGACGGGCATGAAGGGGCTCGATGCCAAGAGGGAGAGGTGTACGGGGAGGTACTCAACGCCGACGCGGTCCAAGAGATGGCCGGGAGAAATACCCAACGGCGAAGCGGGCCAGGAAGTGTCGGGCGGAGGCTCAGCCGAGCAGCTGCCGGCGCAGCGTCGCACAAGAAGCCGACGGATTCCGGTGGTCGAAGAGGAAACCGTGGATGCCCAGCCGTTCGGCCGCTGCGACGTTGGCCTCGCGGTCGTCCACAAAGAGGCTCTGCGAGGGATCGAGACCGTAACGCTCGAGCAGAATCTCGTAGATGCGCGGCTCGGGTTTGACGACAAGCTCCTCGCACGAGATGACCTCGCCGTCGAAAAGTCCGTAGACCGGGAAACGGCGCAGGTGGGCGATGAATTCGTGGGCCATGTTCGACAGAACATACAACCGGAAGCGGCCCGAAGCCTTCAGGTCGCGGACAAGCTGCTCGGTCACCGGAATCGGCTCCTGCAGGTCAATGGCCTGTTGCAGCACCTCGGCACAGCGGGCGTAGGTCTGGCCCGTCATCTCCACAAGCGTACGGGTCACCGACTCCAGCGTATTGGTGCCCCGGTCGTAATCCTCCCAGAAGCGAGGCATTTGAGGCGCCCGCAAAAAGCTGAAATAACCCAGCAGATCCGCATCGCATTTCCGTTTGTCACGGGCGAACAGCACGCCCCCAAGATCGAATATGATATTTTTCATGGTCGTCGTTTTCGGGGGCAAAGATACGGATCCTCCTGCGCAGAAGCAAATTTTGCACGCCCGTTCCGCCCATACGGCACAGAAAAAGGAGACAGCCCTCTTTGGAGAGCTGTCTCCCTGAATCGCGCATCGAACGGTATGAGGCATGAACCGGTCGGTCGTTTCGCGGTTCGCACAACCCGCATTCCGAACCGGGCAAAGGCATCGGCGCACACCCCTCCCTCTTCCGGTCCCCGGGTCAGAAGAGGTGCCAGACCACCGTAAGGCCCGCCATGACGATCGAGACCATCGACATCAGCTTGATGAGGATGTTGAGCGACGGGCCCGAGGTATCCTTGAAGGGATCGCCCACCGTATCGCCCACGACCGTCGCCTTGTGGCATTCGGAGCCCTTACCGCCGAAGTGTCCCTCCTCGACCATCTTCTTGGCGTTATCCCACGCTCCGCCGGCATTGGCCATGAAGACCGCCAGCACAAAGCCCGAACTCAGGCCGCCGATCAGCAGCCCCATGACGCCCGCCACGCCGAAGATCAGACCGACGGCCACCGGAACGATGATGGCCAGCAGGCTCGGGAACAGCATCTCACGCTGTGCTCCGCGCGTCGAGATAGCCACGCAGCGCGCATAATCGGGCGTTCCCTCGCCGGTGAGAATCCCCCGGATCTCGCGGAACTGACGCCGTACCTCCTGCACCATGCTCTCGGCGGCACGCCCCACGGCGTTCATCGTCAGGCCGCAGAAGAGGAACGACATCATCGCCCCGATGAAGATGCCGACAAGCACCGTCGGGTTCATCAGCGAAATATGGTAGTAATCCATGAAATCGAGGATCGAGGCGTCCTGCACGAAGCGCGTCGCACCACCCGGCAGGTCGAGCATCGTCACGCCGTTATGCAGCAGTCCGATGCGGATCTCCTCGATATACGAGGCCAGCAGCGCCAGGGCCGTCAGCGCCGCCGAACCGATGGCAAAGCCCTTGCCCGTGGCGGCCGTCGTATTGCCCAGCGCATCGAGCGCATCGGTGCGTTTGCGAACCTCGGGGCCCAGACCGCTCATCTCGGCGTTGCCGCCCGCATTGTCGGCAATCGGACCGTAGGCGTCCGTGGCCAGCGTGATGCCCAGCGTCGAGAGCATGCCCACGGCTGCAATGCCGATGCCGTAGAGCCCCAGCGAGAGGTTCTGCGGCGCCAGCATGTTCTCCACGTCAAAACCGATGGCGCACAGGTAGGCCAGGATGATCGCCACGCCGATCGTCACCACCGGAACGGCCGTCGAGATCATACCCGACCCCACACCCGCGATGATGACCGTCGCCGGACCGGTCTGCGAACTGCCGGCGATCTTCTGCGTCGGTTTATACGAGTGCGACGTATAGTACTCCGTGGCCTGGCCGATGACGATGCCCGCCACCAGCCCCGTGATGACCGAGAACGACAGCCCCAGCCAGTTCTGGATCCCCAGCAGGTAGAGGATGCCGAACGTCGCCGCGGCGATGAGCAGCGAACTGAAGTTGACCCCCACGCCCAGCGAACGCAGCAGGTCGCGCATCGAGGCCCCCTCCTTCGTGCGGACCAGGTAGATGCCCACGATCGAAAGGACGATGCCCACCGCCGCAATCAGCATCGGAGCCAGCACCGCCTTCAGTTGCAGAGCCTCGCTGCCCGCCGTGGCAAAGGCCGCCGCACCGAGGGCTGCCGTCGCAAGGATCGAACCGCAGTAGCTTTCGTAAAGGTCGGCACCCATGCCTGCCACGTCACCCACGTTGTCGCCCACGTTGTCGGCAATCGTCGCCGGGTTGCGCGGGTCGTCCTCCGGAATGCCCGCCTCGACCTTGCCCACCAGGTCGGCGCCCACGTCGGCCGCCTTCGTATAGATGCCGCCGCCGACGCGCGCAAAGAGCGCCTGCGTCGAGGCACCCATGCCGAAGGTCAGCATCGTCGTGGTGATGACCACCAGTTTCTGCGGTCCGGCCACGTCGACAAACGCATTCAGGATGACATACCAGAACGAGATATCGAGCAAGCCAAGGCCCACGACCACCAGTCCCATCACGGCGCCGCTGCGGAAGGCCACCTTCAGCCCCCGGTCGAGCGACTGCTGCGCCGCATGAGCCGTACGCGCCGAGGCATAGGTCGCCGTCTTCATGCCGAAGTAGCCGGCCAGTCCCGAGAAGAAGCCTCCGGTCAGGAAGGCAAACGGAACCCAGCCGTTCTGCACACCCGCCCCGTAGGCCAGGTAGGCGAAGAAGAGGGCCAGAATCACAAAGACAATGCCCACGACCTTGTACTGCTGGCGCAGGTAGGCCATCGCCCCCTTGCGCACGTGGGCCGCAATCTCACGCATGCGCTCCGTACCCTCGTCCTCGCGCTTCATCAGCCGGTAGAAGGCCCACGCAAAGAGCAGAGCCACGATCGAGGCCGCGGGTACAACCCAGAAAATTGTCGGAATGTTCATATCAGGTAGTTGTTTGGTGATTGGCTTATTTGTTATAAAGGTACGAAAATATTGCGAATCCGGTGTCGTTCAGCGCGATATTTCGGCAAAAAAAACAGAGATTGGGCGGTGCAAGGAGGAGTCGGAGGGCCGTATGCAGGCTCGGGACGCGGCAGGTCGGGACGCGACAGGTCGGGACGCGGCTGGTCGGGACGACAGCAGGTCGGGACGACAGCCCGCCCGAATGCCCGGAATCCGCCCGAAAGGGGCTCCGGCTCGAACGGCGCTGTTCCTCAGCGGCAAACTGCTCTGACACCGGCCGGACTGACAAAAAGAGCCGGGACCCGATCGGGTCCCGGCTCTTTTCTCCGGTTGGCGGCCGCTATCAGCTGCCGAAGTTGTCGTAGAGGATATTCTCAGGCGGCACGCCCAGCGAGTCGAGCATCTTCACCACCGACGAGATCATCATCGGAGGTCCGCACATGAGGTAGATGCAGTCCTCCGGGGCCTGATGGTTCTTCAGGTAGTTCTCGTAGAGGACGTTGGCCACGTAGCCCGGCGTATAGGGGATACCGGCGGCATCGGCCTCCGGATCCGGACGGTCCAGCGCCAGATGGAACGAGAAATTCGGGAACTCCTTCTCGATCTCGTGGAACTCGTGCAGGTAGGGAGCCTCCTTCAGCGCACGCGCTCCGTACCAGAACGATACCGGACGCTTCGTCTTCTCGGTCTTGAACAGATGCATGATGTGGCTGCGCATCGGGGCCATGCCGGCGCCGCCGCCCACAAAGATCAGCTCCTGCGTGTCGGGCAGGTTGTCCGGCAGGAAGAACTCGCCGTAAGGGCCCGAGATCGTCACCTTGTCACCCGGCTTGCGCGAGAAGATGTACGACGAGCAGATGCCCGGGTTCACCTTCATGAACGTACCCGTCGCACGGTCGAACGGCGGCGTAGCGATACGGATGTTCAGCATGATGATGTTGCCCTCGGCCGGGTGGTTGGCCATCGAGTAGGCGCGGAACGTCGGCTCGGGGTTCGTCGCCACCAGATCCCACATCTTCATGCGGTCCCAGTCGGCACGGTAACGCTCGTCGATGTCCATGTCCGAGAACTTGATCGCATCGTACTTCGGAATGTCGATCTGGATGTAGCCGCCACTGCGGAACTTCAGGTGCTCACCCTCCGGGAGCTTCACCACGAACTCCTTCAGGAAGGTCGAGATGTTGCGGTTCGATACCACCGTGCACTCCCACTTCTTCACGCCCAGCACGGCCTCCGGCACGTGGATCTTCAGATTCTCCTTCACCTTCACCTGGCAGCCCAGACGCCAGTGGTCCTTGGCCATCTTGCGCGTGATGAAGCCCGTCTCCGTCGGAAGCAGCTCGCCGCCGCCCTCCAGCACCTGGCACTTGCACATGCCGCACGATCCGCCGCCGCCGCACGCCGAGGGAAGGAATACCTTGTTGTTGGCCAACGTCGCCAGAAGCGTCGATCCGCTCTCCGTCGTGATGACCTTCTCACCGTTGTTGATGTCGATCGTCACGGCCCCCGACGTGGTCAGCTTCGCCTTGGCGTACAGCAGCAGAGCCACCAGCACCAGCGTGATGACCAGAAAGGCCACGATCGCTATGATTATCGTTGTTGTCATTGTTCGAATCTCTTAGTTTAGAACTGAATACCCGAGAAGATCATGAAGGCGATACCCATCAGACCCGTAATGATGAAGGCGATGCCCGGGCCCTTCAGCGCCGCCGGTATGTGCGAATAGGTCGTCTTCTCGCGAATGGCCGCCATCATCACGATCGCAAGCCACCAGCCCAGACCCGAGCCCAGACCGTAGGTGATCGACTGCCACAGGGTCTGCAGTTCGCCCGCGTCGACCTTCTGCTGCATGAACAGCGAACCGCCCATGATGGCGCAGTTCACCGCAATCAGCGGCAGGAAGATGCCCAGCTGGTTGTAGAGCGTCGGCGAGAACTTCTCGACGACCATCTCCACAAGCTGCACGAAGGCCGCAATCGTGGCGATGAAGACAATGAACGACAGGAAATTCAGATCCACACTCTCCGGAATGGACGGTATCCACGCGTGAAGCGCCCCCGGACGCAGGATGTATTCATACAAGAGGTAGTTCAGCGGTACGGTCATCACCATCACGAACGTGACGGCGGCGCCCAGTCCCAGTGCCGTCTTCACGCTCTTCGACACGGCGATGTACGAGCACATGCCGAAGAAGAAGGCGAAGACCATGTTGTCGATGAAGATCGACCGGATGAAGATATTCAATGATTCCATATGCTACCCTCCTATTTTTCCTGTAAGTCCTTGTTGCGCGAACGGTGCACCCAGATGATGCATCCCACGATGATCAGCGCCATCGGCGGGAACAACATCAGACCGCAGTTCGAATAGAATCCTCCTTCGGCCATGTACCAGCTCTCGGGGATAATGCGGAAGCCAAGAAGCGTCCCCGAACCCAGCAACTCGCGGAAGATGGCCACGATCACCAGAATCATGCCGTAGCCCAGTCCGTTGCCGATGCCGTCGAGGAACGACGCCCACGGCTTGTTGCCCAGCGCAAAGGCCTCCACGCGGCCCATCACGATACAGTTCGTGATGATCAGTCCCACGTAGACCGACAACTGTTTCGAAACTTCATAGACGTAGGCCTTCAGCACCTGGTCCACAAGGATCACCAGCGCAGCGATCACAACCAGCTGCACGATGATGCGGATGCGCGCCGGTACGCCGTTGCGCAACAGCGACATCACCAGGTTCGAAAAGCCCGTGACGACCGTCACGCTCAGTGCCATCACGATCGCCGGCTTGAGCTGTACCGTAACGGCCAGCGCCGAGCAGATTCCCAGAATCTGCACGATGACCGGGTTGTTCGCCGAGAACGGGCCCGTCAGGTATTTCATGTTGTTACTCATTGCTTTCAGCTTTTTCTTCGTTTGACACCTCCGCAGCGCCCGTCTCCGTTGCCGGAGCGGCTGCCTGACGTTTCGACTCCAGCAGCGGCAGATAGTGACTGAGGCTGTTGTAGAGCATCGCCGTCACACCGTCCGAGGTCTTCGTTCCGCCCGAGACGGCATCCACCTCGTGGGCCGGATCCTTCGCCCCGCCCTTGCGGAGCGTCACCGACACGAACTTGTCACCCTCGAAGATCGTCTTGCCGACGAAGTTCGCCTGGTATTTCGGCGTGGCGATCTCGGCACCCAGTCCCGGGGTCTCCCCCTTGTGGGCCATGATGATGCCCGCTACCGTATTCATGTCCTTCTCCAGCGCCACGTAGCCCCAGATCGGACCCCACAGTCCGTTGCCCGTCACCGGGATCACCATCCGGCCGTCCCTGGCCTCGAAGACCGGGAACTTGCCCTCGGCAAAGGCCGTCGGAAGGTCGTTCAGCAGCGCGAAGACGTCTCCGTCCGTACGCTGTCCCTCGGCATCGACCACGTAGGCGTCGATGAACTGGTCGTAGGACTCGCCCTCGGCCGACAGCGACGCCAGGATGTTGCGTTTCTTCTCGTTCAGGTCGTTGGCATCCTGACGCGGTTTGAGCGCCAGAGCCGCCACGGCCAGCAACACCGCGACGATCACCACCATCACCGTCGAGTAGAGGATGATATAGGTGTTGCTGTTCGTATCGAGACCCTTCTTCGGCTCCTTCAGTTCGGTGAATTCCGAAGCCGGAGCCCCGCAAACGGGACACTTGTCGGGCGCGGCATCTCCCTCGTGGATATAGCCGCAAACGTTGCATTTGAATTTTTTCGTTGCCATCTCTTCCCTATTTTGCGAGTTTCACACGTTTCTTGCGCCGCGAAATGTTCGCCTCGACCACGAAGTAGTCGACCAGCGGGGCCAGCGCATTCATGAAGAGGATCGAGAGCATCATACCCTCCGGATAAGCCGGGTTCACCACGCGGATCAGCACGGCAAGGGCGCCCGTCATGAAGCCGACGATATACTTGCCCTTGTTGGTCTGGGCCGAGGTGACGGGGTCCGTGGCCATGAAGACCGCGCCGAAGGCGAAGCCGCCCACGATCAGGTGCCACCAGGCCGGATAGTTCGTCACGCCCAGCGCCTGGAACAGATAGCCCATGGCCAGTCCGCCGACGAAGACCGAAACCATCGTCCGCCACGAGGCGATGCCCGTCCACAGCAGAATCACGGCGCCGATCAGGATGGCCAGCGTCGAGGTCTCGCCGAACGAACCCGGGATCATGCCCAGGAAGGCATCCAGCGGCGAATAGGTCATCGTACCGGTCGAGCCCAGCTGTTCGAGGGCCGTGGCGCCGGTGATGCCGTCGACGTGGGCGCCCATCATCGTCCAGTTCGAATACCAGACCGTCTCACCCGACATCGAGGGCGTATAGGCGAAGAAAGCAAAGGCGCGGGCCAGCAGCGCCGGGTTGAAGACGTTCATGCCCGTACCGCCGAAGACCTCCTTGCCGAAAATCACGGCAAAGGCCGTCGACAGCGCCACCATCCACAGCGGCGTCGAGACGGGGAAGACCATCGGAATCAGAAGACCCGTGACCAGGAAGCCCTCGTTGACCTCATGGCCGCGCACCTGCGCAAAATAGAATTCGATGGCCAGACCCACGATGTACGACACGCACACCATCGGCAGCACGCGGACCAGTCCGTAGAAGAAGGCCCGGAAACCCTCCAGACCCACCTGCGAGCCCGTCCACCAGCAACCGAACAGGAACGCCGGCATCAGCGCCAGAACAACGACGATCATCGTACGCTTCATGTCGTTGCAGTCGCGGATGTGTGCGCCCTTCACGGTCGTCGTGTTCGGCACGAAGAGGAACGTCTCGAATGCATCGAACGTCGACTCCAGGAAGCCCAACTTTCCCCCTTTCGAGAACGTGGGCTTGATTTTATCCATTATGTTGCGAAGTCCCATCTTTAAGCCTCCTTGATCATTAAGTTAATACCGTCGCGGATGATCTGCTGGATCTCGGTCTTCGACGGATCCACGAATTCGCACAGCGCGAAATCCTCCTCCGTCACCTCGTAGATGCCCAGATTCTCCATCTTGTCGATGTCGCCCGCCAGGCACGCCTTCAGCAGGTACATCGGATAGATGTCCATCGGCAGATACTGCTCGTAGAGACCCGTGACGACGAACGGACGCTCGCCGCCGTTCATGTTCGTGTCCAGGTCGTAGGCCTTGTGCGGGAAGAGCCACGAGAAGTAGGCCCGCGATACGGAGAACTTCTTCAGACGCGGCATCGCCCACCCCAGCAGTTCGTACTTGTTGCCCTCGGGGATGGCCGTCAGCTGGTGGGCGTAGAAGCCCAGGTAGCCGTCCAGCGCCGTCTTCGTGCCCGTGAGCACGTTGCCCGAGATGAAGCGCACCGAGTCGCCCTCTTTCTGCGGACGGACGTTCCCGCCGACGATCGAGTCGACCTTCGCCCCGCCGATCACACGCACGTACTGCGGATGCTCGATCTCGGAGCCTGCCACGGCGATGGTCTTCGTCATGTCGACCTTGCCCTCGTTGAACAGCCGGCCGATGATGGCCAGATCCTGGATGTTGACCGTCCAGACCAGATCGTCCTTGTTGATCGGGTCGATGTGGTGGATCTGCACGCCGACGTTGCCTGCCGGGTGTTTGCCCCGGAAGGTGTGGAGCTCGACGCCCTGCAGTTTGGGCATCTCACCCTCGTGGCCGGCCAGCACCGACAGGTGGACCTTGCCGTCGGTGAGCTTGTGCATCACCTCGAGACCCGTCTGAAGGTTCTGCTGCTCACCCTTCAGCGCAAAGTTGTAGTCCGGAGCCAGCGGCGCCGTATCGAACGCCGAGATGAAGACCGCCTTCGGCGTATCGGCCGGATTGGCAATGATGCCGTACGGCCGCTGGATCAGCATCGGCCACAGGCCCGAACGAAGCAACAGTTCGACAACCTCCTCGCGCGTGGCCTTCCCAAGCGACGGAATCGTGAACGTCTCGTACTCCTGTACGGAGTCCGGCGTCACCGTCACCGTAAGCACCTTGCGCTTCTCGCCGCGGTTGATGGCCGACACCGTGCCGCTGACCGGCGACGTGAAGAGGATCCGCTCGTTGAACTTGTTGAAGAACAACGCCGTTCCGGCCTTCACCCGATCGCCTGCCTTGACCAACAGTTTCGGTGTCACACCCTCGAAATCCAACGGTGAGAGGGCATACTCCGAAGCCATCGGCGCCGTGGCCAACGTCTCCTGAGCCTTACCCACCAGATTGATGTCTAAACCCTTGCGTAGTGTAATGATTTTCGACATGGTGTAAGATTTTGAGTTATTTGTGTGTTGGGTTTTCCCATTTCATTCCTCCGCTCCGACGCCCGCACACGCCCCTTCCCATACGGGATTCCGGCGTTGCTGCGGCCGATTTTCAGATCGTGTCGGATTGACTCTTACTGTTAGCGCGCTAACTCTGTTAGCAGGCTAACAGCTTTACCGCGTGCGAAAGTACGAATTTTTTTCCGATATCCGCCCGCTCGTCGACCATTATTTCCTAAATTTACTTAAAATTTCTACTTTTGCTCGGAAAATGGCCCCGTATGTCAACATACACACCCATCGCCCGACGGGTAACGGAATCGAACTCCGGGCCGAAGGCATCCACCCCTGGAGGGCCGATCGCACAACTGCCGAGGAGTTTGCCGCGCGTTTCGACGCTCGTCCAGACGGTCAAGCCGACGGCCAGTCCGACGGACGTTTTGACGGCCGCGTGCAGGCCATCGGCGAGATCGGGCTCGATTACGCCTGCGCGGTCGACCGGCAGCTGCAGCTCGACGTGCTGCGAATGCAACTCGCGCTGGCACGGCGCCGGGGACTGCCCGTCGTGCTGCACTGCGTGAGGGCTTTCGAGCCGCTGATGCACGAACTGGCAGTCTGCCCGCCCCGCGCCGCAGTCTTCCACGGATTCATCGGATCCCCGGAGCAGGCCCGCCAGGCTCTCGGACGCGGCTACATGCTCTCATTCGGCGAGCGGACGTTCGCCTCACCGAAGAGTCTGCGCGCCCTGCAGGAGGTGCCGCTCACGCAGCTGTTCCTCGAGACGGACGATGATCCCGTGACGATCGAATCCATCTACGAACGGGTGGCCGCCCTGCGCGGTATCGAACTCGAAGTGCTGAAGCGGGCCACGCTGGAGAATTATGAACGCATATTCGCAAAACAGAATGGATAACTGGCTGGAGAGAACCGAACTGCTGCTGGGCCGAGAGAAACTCGACCGGCTGAAACGCGCACACGTCCTGGTCGTGGGACTCGGCGGCGTGGGAGCCTATGCCGCCGAGATGGTGGCCCGGGCCGGCGTGGGGAGGATGACCATCGCCGATGCCGACGCGGTCACCCCCTCGAACATCAACCGCCAGCTCGTCGCCCTGCACTCGACCGTCGGGCGGCAGAAGGCCGACATACTGGCCGAGCGGCTGCGCGACATCAACCCCGAGATCGAACTCGAGGTCGTCAACCGCTACATCCGCGACGAGGAGACCTACCGGCTGCTCGACGCCGCATCCTACGATTATGTGGTCGATGCCATCGACACCCTCTCGCCCAAACTGGCGCTGATTGCCGCCGCCCTCGAACGCCGCTTGCCGCTGGTCAGCTCGATGGGCGCCGGGGCCAAGATGGACCCCACGAAGCTCGAAATCGCCGACATCTCGAAGACCCACCACTGCCCGCTGGCCCACATGCTCCGCAAACGGCTCCACAAACTCGGGATCCGAAGCGGTTTCCGGGCCGTCTTCTCGCCCGAGCCGATGCGCGAAGGGGCGATGATCCTCTGCGAGGAGCAGAACAAGAAGTCGAACGTCGGCACGATCTCCTACATCCCGGCGCTGTTCGGCATCGGATGCGCCTCGGTCGTCATCCGCGGGCTGATCGGCGAGCTCGACGCTCCGGCTCAGGCGGGAGCTGCGAAGCCGGTGGAGCCGGGTGTACGGACGGCTCCGGCAGCAGACTCCGGCGTCCAGGTCCCGGACGGCGCCTCTCCGAAAACGGAACAGCAACAAGACCTTATAAATAAAGAGTCATGAAACCCAACATCGTCTTTCTGGATGAATACTCGCTGGGCGGAGCCGACCTTTCAGCCATCCGCTCGCTGGGCAACTACACGGCCTACGAAACGACCCGTCCCGACGAGATCGTCGGGCGCTGCATGGAGGCCGACATCGTCATCACCAACAAGGTGCCCTTCAATGCCGCCACGCTGCGCGCCCTGCCCCGGCTGCGGCTGATCTGCATCGCCGCCACGGGCATGAATCACATCGACCTCGCGGCGGCCGCCGAACAGGGCATCGCCGTGAAGAATGCCGTCGGATACTCGACCCACTCGGTGACCGAAACCACCATCGGCGCCGCCATCGCCCTCCTGCGGCAGGCGGTCTACTACGACCGCTACACGAAGAAGCACTACGCCGGGGCCGACCGCCAGTTCCACTTCGGCCGCACGACCCATCAGCTCTACGGCTCGCACTGGGGCATCGTCGGGCTCGGGAACATCGGACACAGCGTCGCACGCGTGGCCGAAGCCCTCGGCTGCGAGGTGGCCTACACCTCGACGTCGGGCGTCGCACGCCAGGAGGCCTACCCGATGATGCCGCTCGACGCGCTGCTGGCCTGGGCCGACGTTGTCTCGATCCACTGCCCGCTCAACGACCGCACGCGCGGGCTGATCGGTGCCCGCGAGCTCGCCCGCATGAAGCCGTCGGCCCTCTTGATCAACGTCGCACGCGGCGGAATTGTCGACGAGGCGGCACTGGCCGCTGCGCTCGATGCCGGTCAGCTGGCCGGAGCCGCACTGGACGTCTTCGTCCACGAACCGCTGGAAAAGGGAAATCCCCTGCTCGCGGTCCGCGAACCCGACCGGCTGCTGCTCTCGCCCCACAACGCCTGGTCGCCCGTCGAGGCCGTCGAGGTGCTGGTCGAGTGCATCGCCCGCAACATCCGCGAAAACTGGAAAAACGACTGACGATGGAGACGCAGCAAATCATCCTGCCGCCGGTCGACGAACGCCGGCAGCGGGTCTTCGACTGGCTCGATGCCCACGGGATCCGCTACACGTGGTACGAACACCCCGAGGCCCCGACCATCGAGATAGCCCGCCAATACTGGCACAACGACGGCTCGAAGCATTGCAAGAACCTCTTCTTCCGCAACCACAAGGGCGACCGACACTACCTCGTCGTATTCGACTGCGAGCAGTCGCTGGCCATCCACGATCTGGAGCACCGCCTGCATCAGGGCAAACTGTCGTTCGCCTCGGAGCAGCGCATGGCCCGCTGGCTGGGGCTGCAGCCCGGTTCGGTCTCGCCCTTCGGCCTCATCAACGATCCGGCGAACCACGTCCACCTCTTCCTCGACGCCAATCTGCGCCGCTGGCCCGCCCTCTCGTTCCACCCGAACGACAACCGCGCCACGGTGGTCATCCCGCAGGAGGAGTTTGCCAAATTTCTCGCCGCTGTCGGAAATGCCTACGAATATATCGAACTTTACTGACGGCTCTTCCGCGCCCACAGCCTGCAAGAAAGGGGGCTGTCTAACAATCTTAGACAGCCCCCTTTTCATTGATCCGACTTGATTTTTCCATTCTGTACCGGGACCTGCATATCCCGCAACGGGATATAAAATTTGGTCTGCGTCGGGGTATAAATACCGAAGGTTATGCCCGAAATCAACATGTTCACAAAGCTTTGGTTGGTCTTTACCACAAAATTCTCCGCATCGTTCACATATTCCGAAGCATCGAGTTTGTTTTTGCCAACCGGAACCAGTCCTTCGATGATGTGGTGATTCCACACTTGATTTATCTGCACCAACGGTTCATTGGGCTTTACATCCCCATACAGGATCCTCGTGGAATAGCAGGAAGTCGCGCTTAACGCGATGGCAAGGCTAAATACCCCCCCCATACATAATTTCTTCATAAAATCAAGCCGGTTAAATAAAATTATTCAATTTGTCCGATACTTAAAGCAGGTATTTCTCATTTCATCTCGACGAGAACCTTGCCGGTCATCTCCTCGGGCTGCGGAAGACCCATCAGCTTCAGCACCGTCGGAGCCACGTCGGCCAGAATACCGTTATGAACGGCCTTCACGCGATCCGACACAACCACGATGGGCACCGGATTGAGCGAGTGCGCCGTATTCGGCGTGCCGTCCGGGTTGATCGCGTTGTCGGCATTGCCGTGGTCAGCGATCATCACCACCTCGTAGCCGTTGGCCCTGGCTGCCTCAACGACCTTTGCCACGCACTGGTCAACAGCCTTCACGGCCTTCACGATGGCATCGTAGACACCCGTGTGGCCCACCATGTCGCCGTTGGCAAAGTTCAGGCAGATGAAGTCGAACTTCCGCTCGCCCAGCGCGGCTACCAGTTTGTCGGCAACCTCCGGAGCCGACATCTCGGGCTGAAGGTCGTACGTAGCCACCTTCGGCGAGGCAACCAGAATACGCTCCTCACCCGGGAATTTGTCCTCGCGGCCGCCGTTCAGGAAGAAGGTCACGTGGGCATACTTCTCCGTCTCGGCAATACGCAGCTGTTTCAGACCCTGCTTCGAAACCCACTCGCCGATCGTATCGGGCACGTCGGCCTTGTCGAAGAGGATGTGCAGACCCGTGAACTTGGCGTCGTACGGCGTCATGCAGCAGTAGTAGAGCGGCATGGTGTGCATCCCGGCCTCCGGCATGTCCTGCTGCGTGAGAACGATCGTCAGCT
This sequence comes from Alistipes megaguti, assembly GCF_900604385.1. Taxonomy (NCBI): domain Bacteria; kingdom Pseudomonadati; phylum Bacteroidota; class Bacteroidia; order Bacteroidales; family Rikenellaceae; genus Alistipes; species Alistipes megaguti. The sequence goes on from NZ_LR027382.1 coordinate 3,027,173, forward strand.
CCTTGGCGCGGTCGTTGCGGTAGTTGAAGAAGATCACCAGATCGTTCGGGCGGATCAGTCCGATCGGCTGGCCCGCGGCGTCCACATGGACGATCGGCTTGATGAATTCGTCCGTCACCTCGTTGGCGTACGACTTCTCGACGGCTGCCACCATATCCGTGTCGTGCTCGCCCACACCCTCAACAAGGGCGTCGTAGGCAACCTTCACACGCTCCCAGCGTTTGTCGCGGTCCATGGCGTAGTAGCGGCCGATCACCGTGGCGATCTTGCCGCCCGTCTTCGAAAGGTGCTCCTCCAGTTGGGCGATGAAGCCCTTGCCGCTGTGCGGGTCGGTATCACGGCCGTCCATGAAGCAGTGTACGTAGGTGCGGTCCGATACGCCGTACTCCTGCGCAATGTCGCACAGTTTGAAGAGGTGCTCGAACGACGAGTGCACGCCGCCGGTCGACGTCAGACCCATGAAGTGAACGCCGACACCCTTCTCCTTCGCATACCCGAAAGCCTTCACGATCTCGGGATTCTTCAGAATCGAGTTGTCGCGGCACGCCCGGTTGATCTTCACCAGATCCTGGTAAACGACACGTCCGGCACCGATATTGAGGTGACCCACCTCCGAGTTGCCCATCTGCCCCTCGGGGAGACCGACATTCTCGCCGTCGGTGCGCAGTTCGGCGTGGGGATACTTCTCGGTCAGGGCCGAAATGTAGGCCGGATGGGCCGTCCAGATCGCATCAGCCTTGTCGTGATGGCCGTCTCCCCAGCCATCGAGGATCATCAATAATACCTTGTTGCTCATATCTCTCTCGTTTTTGATGTTATTTTACTTGTGCAGAAATCAGTTCCACGGCCTTGTCAATGGCTGCCTGCAGCCCGTCGGCCTTCTTGCCGCCGGCCGTGGCGAAGAACGCCTGGCCGCCACCGCCGCCCTGCATCAGTTTCGCCGCCTCGCGGACTACGGCAGCGGCATTGACGCCCTGCGCCGTGATCTCGTCGCCCAGCATCACCGTCAGCGTCGGTTTGCCATCGAACAACGACCCTACGACCAGTACCAGGCGCGGAAGACGCTGCCGCAAATTGTAGGCCAGATCCTTCACCAGATCCGGACGACGGTCCGTCTGCTGGGCGAAGAGCTGCATGCCCTCCCGCTCGGGAACCGATGCGGCGATCTTGTCGGCCCACTGCGCCACCTGTTCGCGGTGCATCGCCTCGACCTCCTTCGAAAGCGCCTCGTTGCTCTCGAGCATCTTCTTCACGGCCTGTACCACCTGCGGGTTATTGAGGCTCTCGGCCAGGCTGCGCATCGTATCCTCGGCTGCGTAGATCATCTTCTCGGCCTGCTCGCCCGTGACGGCCTCGATACGCCGTACGCCGGCCGAAATGGCATTCTCCGAAAGGATCTTGAAGAAGCCGATCGTTCCGGTCGAACGCGTGTGCGTTCCGCCGCACAACTCGACCGACGTGCCGAAGCGCACCATGCGGACCCGGTCGCCGTACTTCTCGCCGAAGAGCATCATCGCTCCGGCAGCCTCGGCCTCCTCCTTCGTCGCCGAGCGGTTCTCGATGAGCGGATAGTCGGCACGAACGGCCCGGTTGACCAGATGCTCCACCTCGCGCAGCTGTCCGGGCGTCACCTTCTGGAAGTGCGAAAAGTCGAATCGCAGCATCTCCGGCGTGACGAGCGAACCCTTCTGCTCGACGTGCGGGCCCAGCACCTTGCGCAGCGCCTCGTGCAGCAGGTGGGTGGCCGTATGGTTGTTGGCAGCGCTCTGCCGCTTCTCGGGATCAACCTTGGCCGTAAATTCGGCCGAGGGGTTCTCCGGAAGCTGGTTGACGATGTGGATGATCAGACCGTTCTCCTTCTCGGTAGCCACGACCGGAATGCGCTCGTTAATGCTCTCGATGAAGCCGATATCGCCGATCTGACCGCCCGAATTGCCGTAGAACGGCGTGCGGTCGAAGACCAGCTGATACGACGTCTTGCCCTTCGACGTCACGCGGCGGTAGCGGGCAATATGGATCTGCTCGGTGAGCGTATCGTAGCCCGTGAAGATGCTCTCCTTGATCGGGATCAGCTCCACCCAGTCGTCCGTATCGACGGCCGCGGCGTTGCGCGAACGCTCCTTCTGGGCCTGCAACTCCTGCTCGAAGGCATCCAGGTCGACCTCAACGCCCTGTTCGCGGGCGATCAGCTCGGTCAGGTCGATCGGGAAGCCGAACGTATCGTACAGCACGAAGGCATCCTTGCCCGAAATGCGGTTCGCGCCCTCCTTCTTCGTGCGGGCAATCACGCCGTCCAGCAGGTTGATACCCGTAGCCAGCGTCCGCAGGAAGGCGGCCTCCTCCTCCTCGATCACCTTCATGATGAGCGTCTGCTGCGCCTTCAGCTCGGGGAACTGGCCCCCCATCTGCTCAACCAGACCCGGTACCAGCCGGCAGATCGTCGGCTCGGTGAAGCCCAGGTAGGTATAGCCGTAACGAACGGCCCGGCGCAGGATGCGACGGATCACGTAGCCCGCCTTGACGTTCGACGGAAGCTGTCCGTCGGCAATCGAGAAGGCGATGGCGCGCAGGTGGTCGGCGATCACGCGCATGGCAACGTCCGACTTTTCATCCTCGCCGTAGCGCTTGCCCGCCATGGCGGCGATGCGCGCGATGGTCGGCTGGAAGACGTCCGTATCGTAGTTCGACTTCTTGCCCTGCAGAATCATGCACAAGCGCTCGAAACCCATGCCCGTATCGACGTTGCGCGCCGGAAGCTCCTCGAGCGAACCGTTGGCCTTGCGGTTGAACTGCATGAAGACCAGGTTCCAGATCTCGATCACCTGCGGGTGGCCGGCATTGACCATCTCACGGCCCGGTTTGGCGGCAATCTCCGCCTCGTCACGCAGGTCGTAGTGGATCTCCGAGCAGGGACCGCACGGGCCCGTATCACCCATCTCCCAGAAATTGTCGTGCTTGTTGCCGCGGATGATGTGGTCCTCGGGCAGGAAGCGCCGCCAGTAGTCGTAGGCCTCCTGGTCGAACGGCACGCCGTCCTCCTCCGAACCCTCGAATACCGTGGCATACAACCGCTCGGCAGGCAGTTTGTAGACGTCGTGGAGCAACTCCCAGGCCCACTCGATCGCCTCCTTCTTGAAGTAGTCGCCGTAGGACCAGTTGCCCAGCATCTCGAACATCGTATGGTGGTAGGTGTCGTGTCCGACCTCCTCCAGGTCGTTGTGTTTGCCCGACACGCGAAGGCACTTCTGCGTATCGGCCGCACGCGGATACTTGCGCGGCGCATTGCCCAGGAAGATGTCCTTGAACTGGTTCATCCCCGCGTTGGTGAACATCAGCGTGGGGTCACCCTTCACCACCATCGGGGCCGAAGGAACGATTACGTGGCCCTTCGACGCAAAGAAGTCGAGAAAAGCCTGTCTGATTTTATTGGACTCCATCATATATTATCCTGTTTTCGCATTCTTGTTTCGGGTTGCAAAATTACACATTTTAAACTAAATTTGCACCTCGCAGCAAGAGATTTTTCGGCAATGGGGCAAAAAGGTCACAGATTCGACAAAGAGGCACTCCGACACGGTGCCGACGAGCTGACGCATGAGGCACAGATCCTTACACGCGACGTGGTGACGGCCCCCTTCCGACTGAAAACCTACCGCCTGATCCGCAAGATCCTCATCGGTTTCATCCTCGTCTCGATTGCCAACGTCCTCTTCTCCTACTTCTTCTACACGCCCAAGATGTACCGCATCCTGCGCGACAACCGCGAAACGGTCATCCGTTACCGCATCCTCCAGGACCGCATCCGCACGGCACAGCGCCGCGTCGACGAGATCCGCCACCGCGACAGCTACGTCTACCGCTCGCTCTTCTCGACCGACACGCTCTCGATCCCCGGCGTCTGGAAGCCCTATCCCGATTCGAAATACGCCCCGCTGGCCGACGACGACTACGCGCCGCTGATGGTCGGCACCTGGCGCCAGATCGACGCCCTGGCCCGCACGCTCTATCTCGAATCGGTCTCGATGGACGAGCTCCAGCAGCTCTCCCGGAACAAGGAGCAGTTGGCCATGGCCGTACCCGCCATCTGGCCCATCGACCGCAAGGCACTGCACAACAACCACATCGGCGCCTTCACCCCGCGGCGCTTCCACCCCGTGCTCCACCGCGTGATTGCCCACACGGGTGTCGACTTCGGCTGCGACCGCGGTACGCCCGTCTTCGCCACGGGCGACGCCGTCGTCGAGATCGCCTCCGAAAACGGATACAACGGCGGGTACGGACACCAGGTCCTTCTGAACCACGAATTCGGCTACAAAACCCGATACGCCCACCTGAGCGACGTGCTCGTCAAGCCCGGCGATACGGTCGTCCGCGGGCAGATCATCGCCCGAACCGGCAACACTGGCCGTTCGACCGGGCCCCACCTCCACTACGAGGTGATCCACAAGGGAGTCCCCGTCAACCCGATCAACTACTTCAACCGCGACATGACGGCCGAAGAGTATGAGCGTCTGATGGAGAACCTGCGCGAAACCAACTTCGAAAAGTATTGACGCCATGACCGGTAAGAAGGATCTCGAACGTCTCCGCCGACGCAAACGCCGCAAACAACGGATCTTGAGTGCAACCGTACACCTGTTCGTCTGGTTCGGCGTCGCCGTACTCTACTACATCGGCTTCTCGATCTTCTTCGACACGCCGTTCGAATATCAGCTCAAACACTCGACCGACCGCCTCCGCTCGGAATACCACGCCCTCGAACAGCGCTACGACTCGCTGTCGAGGGTCCTCGACAACCTCGCGGACCGCGATCGAAACGTCTTCCGCATCCTCTTCGAATCGGAGCCCTACGACTTCGAGGACGAGGTCGAACAGCGGCAGGCCGCCACCTACGAGAAGATCGTCGGACGCTCGACCCGCCAGCTCAAGCGCGAACTGAGGGAAGGAGTTCTCGCCATGGAGCAGCAGATGGTCCGGCTGAACGACTCCTACCTCGAACTCCAGGCCCGGATCGACACCGTCGGCAAGGGCTGCAACAACATCCCCTCGATCCAGCCCGTGATCAACAAACAGCTTACCCTGCTGACTGCCTCCTACGGCATGCGCATCCACCCCTTCTTCAAGACCCTGCAGTCGCATCAGGGCGTAGACTACACCATTCCCGAGGGTTCGCGCGTCTTCGCTACGGCCGACGGCGTGGTCCGCGACGCCTCGTCGCGAAATTCAACCCAGGGCCAGACCGTCGTCATCGACCACGGAAACGGATACGAAACCTCCTACAGCCACCTTTCGAAAATCAACGTCCGCAAGGGCCAGAGCGTCCGCCGCGGCGACATCATCGCCCTCTCGGGCGACACGGGCCTCTCGCTGGCGCCCCACCTCCACTACGAGGTGCGCAAGGACGGCATGCGCGTCGACCCAATCCACTACTTCTTCATGGAGCTCACCCCGAGCGAATACCAGCGGCTGATGCGCATCGCACAGTCGGGCATGCAATCCTTCGACTGATGGCACCCGCAGGCAACGACACCCGAATCCGGCTGCTGCTGCTCGATTTCGACGGCACGCTGGCCGACACCCGTCGGGCCAATACGCTGGCCTATGTCGCCGCGCTGGGTGAGGCCGGCTATCCCCTGACCGGGGAGGAGTATGCGGCCCGCTACTTCGGCATGCGCTGCGAAGAGTTTCTCACGCAGTACGGCATCACCGACCCCGCCGAGCGCGAACGGATCCGTCGGCGCAAGATTGCCCTCTACCCGTCGTTCTTCGACTCGGTGCGGTTGAACCGCCCGCTGTGGGAGTTCTGCCGCCAGTTCCGCAGCCAGGGCGGCCGCGTATGGGTGGTCTCGACCGGAAGCCGCGCCAACATCGAAAACGTGATGCATCATCTCGGAATCGGAGGCCCCGACACCCCGGAGGACGAAGCTCCGCTCGGACGCGTCGACGGCATTCTCTCGGGGCAGGACATCGCCCGGGCCAAACCCCACCCCGACTGCTTTCTGGAGGTGATGCGCCGCGAAGGGTGTCCGCCGCGCGAGACGCTCATCTTCGAAGATTCGCCGATCGGCATCGAGGCCGCCCGTCGAAGCGGTGCCGGCTACTTCGTCGTCAAGCTCTGACAGCAGAACAAACGCGGCAGAAGAGGGGACAAGGACCGGCGACGGCTGACAGAACAAGCCCCGCGAAAGGCCGGCAACGGCCAATCGGGAAGAGATGCAGCCGCCCGCAATACGTGCGGAAGCCCGCAATTCACACGAACCCGAGACCCGCACAAAACACTCCCAATTCACACAAAAAGCCCCAGGGAGTTTTCTCCCCGGGGCTTTTTATGCCTGTCGCCATTCGATCAGAAGCGCGGATCGTCGTACCGTCGGGGCGGCGTGGGCGGCTTCTGCTTCTTGGGTTTCTTCGGTTTTTGGGGTTTGCCGGGCTTTCCGGGCTTCTGCGGCCCGGGACGCTGCGGCCCGGGATGGTGGGGACCGTGATGGTGGGGACCATAGCCCGGCGGAGGCGGCACCTCGTGGGGTGGACGGCGCGGCGGCCGAGGCCCGACGGGCCGGACGGGCCGGACGGCACATGAGGTGAACAGCAGTGAGAAGAGCAGGGTCGCAATCAGACCCACACTCCAGAATCGTCGCAGTTTCATGGTCGGAGGTGTTTAGGATTCTCTTACAAAGTTACACTTTTTTCCGGGACTGCAAAACTCTTTCCAGAACGGATCACCCTTCCCGGTTGAGCCGAAAGACAAAACGAACCGGAAATACCGACCCCATACCCTACCGTTTGCAGATGATGTTGAAGTCGCAGTAGCGGCACGTATCCGCATCGGCACACTGCCGGAACGGTGTTGCCGGATCGTACATCTCGGCCAGCGTCGCGCGCACCAGCTCCTCGAAGCGTTCGGCATAGAGCGTATAGCGGCCGCCGCGGACGCCCGTCTCATGATCAACCAGCGTCGGGAGATACGTCTCCCGGTTCATCGCCCGCACGTAGTACAAGGTCGGCTCGGCATCGAGTCCCTGCGTGCGGTAGAGCATCATGGCGTAGAGCAGCGTCTGCAGGATGTTCGACAGGCGCTGCTTCCCCTCGCCGTGGAAGAGGCTGTCGAGCCCCGCGAACTCCAGATGCGGTGCCCCGGTCTTGTAGTCGACCACGCGCAGCGATCCGTCATCCAGCCGGTCGATGCGGTCGGCAATGCCCGCGAACTTCATCCGCAGCGTGCGCTCCCCGGCCCGGAAATCGAATCCGTACGAAACCGGCTGCTCGAGCCCCTGCACCGTGAAGCCGTCGTGCGCCGCGTCGTAGGGCATCACCCCGCCCCGCAGGTAGCGCGTCACGATATCCTTGACCAACAGCAGGTTGCCCGTATAGTCCTCCGTCGTGGCCTTCGGGTCGTTCAGGTAGTTCTCGTTGATCGACTCCTCGACGGCCCGGGCCACCTCCTTCGTGCGGAGCAGTGCGCGGAGCGTTGCGCCGGGGTGCGACTCGCCGACGATCCGCGTGTAGAGTTTCTGCAGCGCCGCGTGAAGGATCGTACCGAACATCGGCGCGTCGACCTCCTCCGAAATCTCGTCGTCGGTCTCCAGCCGCGCCACCGAGTGGAAGTAGAAGCGCAGCGGACACGCCACGTAGCGGTAAAAGGCCGTCGGCGAGAGGGTTGCCTTCGACGCCGGATCGGTGAAGCGCTCCAGACGCTGCATCACCGCGGCATCCTTCGCCACCTCGATCGGTTCGCTCTGCGCCAGGTTGACGTCGACGCCCACCTCGATGCGCCGCAGCGGAATGCCGCTCTCGTAGTCGAGCTGGTAGATGTAGCGGCTCGGTTCGCCCGTCGACTTGTCGTCGGCATGCGAGCAGTAGACCATCCACACGCGCCGCGCCCGTTGCAGCAGGCGGTAGAAATAGTAGGCGTAGACCCCTTCGTGGTGTTCGGGGGTCGGCAGCCCGTAGGCCGAGCGCAGATTGTAGGGGATGAACGACGCCTGGGCCATGTGGTTGCCCGGGAAGTTGTCGTCGTTCATCGAGAGCAGGATGACGTTCTCGAAGTCGAGGTTGCGCGTCTCGAGGATACCCATCACCTGAAGCCCCTCGAGCGGCTCCCCCTCGTAAGGGATACGCATCGTCTGCAGGTGACGCCGCAGCAGCGAGGCATAGATCTCCGTCGAAAGTTCGATGTCGCACGCCTCGAGCGAGTTGCGCAGCTTGGTGAGCTCCCCGGCGATGACGGCCAGAAACTCCACCCGCTGGCGGGCGTCGTTCCCCTTGTAGGGGATGCGGGCCACGGCCTCGACCACCCGCAGCAGCCACTCCGAAAGCGACTGCCACCCCTCGGCCGCCGCAAAGATCGTCGTCAACAGTTCGTTGCGCGCCAGCCACGAGCCGTCGATCGAGATGCGCCGCTCGCGGACGATCTCCTCCTGCATCTGCCGCGTCAGGTCGGGATCGCTCTCCGAGACGTAGGGATGGGCCAGAATTCCCTCCGCATCGGCGTGGTAGAACGACCACCCGTCGCCCTTGCGACGGCGGTGGTTCTGCAGTTCGATGAGGCGCTCGACGAAGGTGTAGGCCAGCGTCGTGCGCAGCGGGTAGCCCATCGTGACGTTCACACGGCCGATCTCGGGCGGCAGGGCATAGAGCAGCGGCAGCAGCAGGTTCTCGTCCGTCAGTACCACGGCCGTGCGTTTGTCGAGCGCCCGCCCGCCGGAGAGTCCGCTCAGGATGCCCGCCGCAGCCTTGCACTGCACGGCGTTCGACACCGCAGCCACCGAGGTGAGCTCCTTCGGCGAGGTCATGTTGTCGTGCGAAACCGCCCCGCGCGGCGGAAACTGCACGACGTTCTCGCGTACGAACATCCCCGCCTCCTGCTCGGGCGAATCCTTGTAGTAGGAGTCATAGTCCCAATAGAAGTCCGTCTCGGCAGCCGTCGACAGGAAGCGGAAGAGCGTCTTCTCGCATTCGGACAGGGCGTTGAAGCCCGCCACGACGTAGCGCCGCGGCTCCGGGAAGGAGAACGCCCCGGCCCGGATCCGCTCGGCCGCCGCTCGCTGGATCATTCCTCCGTAGGCGATGCCCAGCTCCGTAAGGCGGTCGCGCAGCCGGTGATAAACCGTCCCCAGTGTCTTCCAGATGGCCAGAAAGCGCCGCTTCTCGGCCGAAAGATCGGCCTCGGGCCCCAGCGTCGACCAGAACTGCAGGATCTGCAGCTGCCGCGGCGTAAGGTACGAAATGTCGGCCTCGAGCTCCTTGATATCGGTGATGTTGCGGAAGAGCTGGTCGGCATCCACGGCGTATTTGTCGATCGTGTCGAAGTCGTTGAGCAGCATCTCGCCCCAGAAGTAGAACTTGTCGAAGGGCTCGGCGTGGTACTCCGAGTAGATCTTGTAGAGCTCGGTGATCAGACGCACGCGGTCCCCCGTATGGAGTCCCGAAATCTCGGTCATCAGGTCGTCGATGGTCACCCACTCGGGCTGCCACATCGGCCGCTCGACAATCTGCGACAGGGCGTCGATGAAGAAGAGCCGCGCACGCCGCGACGGAAAGAGGATCGCCCGCTCCGAGAGCAACTCCCCGTAGCGGGCGTAGAGATCCGCCGCAACCTCCTGCAGAAACGTTTTCATGGATGGGTCGATTCGCAATGGGATTATTGCGCAGCGAGGGCTACTCGCCGATGCGGGTGATGCCGCCGCCCATAAACTTCTCACCCCCGCGGATGACGGTCGGATTGCCCCGGTAGGCGATCTTGCCGCCCGTCGAGGTACTCCCCTCGAAGCGGTCGGTCACCCACAGCGAGGCCGACCCCGAACCGATGACGTTCGCTTCGGCCGACATCACCTCGAGCTGCCCGGCTTCGAGCGTCCCCGACGACAGATAGAGCGATACGTAACGCGCCTCGCCGCTCAGCGAAGTGTGGCTTTTGCCCGTGAGTTCGAGCTTGAGATCCTTGACGTCGAGATTGGCCTCCACGCGGGCCAGCCCTCCGACCGTCAGGTCGAGCGTCGTGGCCACAAGCGTGCTGTCGAACGTCGCCCGTGCATCCGCAATGGCGATCCGCTCCAGCGAGTTGTAATACACCGAAACCTCCGTACGCTCCGCACGCCGCGCATCGGGACGCTCGGCGATGGTCAGCACCCGGTCGCGGACCTCAAACCGGAAACGCGTCGTATAGGCCCCCTTCGTGTCGTAGATGATCTTCGGAGCCTGGTCGTCCGGAACCCGGATGAAGCGCACGTCGATCGGTGCCGCAACCTCCACGGCCGTAAACGACGTAAGCCACTCGCGTTGCGGCCCGTCGGTGGCAGTCGTCTGCGCCTGCATCACACCCAAGAGACACAAGGTCAGCAGCGTCAAAAACATTTTTTTCATGACTCGGTCTGTTTTGTTCCGCTAATTTACGAATTTCTTGCGAATTTCGGGTTTTGTTTCGTATTTTTACCTATCCAAAACGAAATTCCGAACAGTGAGAGCGAAGATCCTGAACGCCAGCGCCGGGTCCGGAAAGACCTATCAGCTGGCCTACAAATATGTCCACGACGTCATCGAAGAGCCCGAACTCTATCGTCACATCCTCGCCGTGACCTTCACCAACAAGGCCACCGAGGAGATGAAATCCCGCATCCTGAAAGAGATTCACCGTCTGGCCGCAGGAGAGGAAAGCAACTACCTGCGGAATCTCTGCGACGAACTCTCGCTCGACGAACGCACCGTGCGCAAACGCGCCGCCTCGGCCCAGGCGAAGATCCTCCACGACTACTCGCGATTCACCGTGCTGACCATCGACACCTTCTTTCAGCGCATCCTGCGCGCCTTCATCAAGGAGCTGGGCATCGACCTGAACTACAACGTCGAGATCGAAACCTCGTCCATCCTCTCGAAAAGCGCCGACGCCCTGATCGAGCAAATCACCGTCGATGGCGATCTGCAGCGCTGGCTCACCTCCTTCGTGCAGGAGCGCATCGACGAGGGGCTCAAATGGGACGTCCGCGACGGCATCCTGGCCCTGGCCGGCGAGATCTTCAAGGAGAAGAACAAGTCGGCACTCAACCGCGCTCCCTCGCGCGAGGAGCTCGAACGCATCGTCGGCCGCATCACGGCCCGGTCCGAAGCCTCGAAAAAGGAGATCCGCGAAACGGCCGCCCGCGCCGTCGGAATCATCTCACGGGCCGGACTCTCCGTCGACGACTTCCCCTACAAGAAGGCCGGATTCGCCCGCTGGTTCTTCACCGCGGCCGACGGCGCCGTCGACGGCTGCGGTTCGCGTGCCCGCGAGGCCGCCGACGACCTGTCAAAATGGGGGAAAAGCGACTCCCCGTCACGCAACCTCGCCCCACAGCTGCAACCGCTGCTCGCCCGCATGCGCGACCTGTACGACGCCAACCGCCGGATCTGGAACACCTGCAGCCTGCTGCGTGAGAACTTCCGCAGCTTCGCCCTGCTGGCCGACCTCTATGCCCGCGTCCAGAAGATCTGCGAGGAGCAGAACCTCATGCTCCTCTCCGAAACCAAATACCTCCTCTCGGAATTCATCGACCACAACGACGCCCCGTTCATCTACGAAAAGGTCGGAAACCGCTATGACCGCTTCATGATCGACGAATTTCAGGATACGTCGGTCAAGGAGTGGGAAAACTTCCTTCCGCTGCTGCAAAACGCCATGGCGCAGTCCGAAAAGTGCTCGGTGCTGATCGTCGGCGACATCAAGCAGTCGATCTACCGCTGGCGCGGCGGCGACTGGCGCATCCTCCACGACCGAGCCCGGCAGGCCCTCGGTCCGAACAACACCGAGGTCGTGGTGCTGAAGGAGAACTGGCGCAGTCTGCCCGACATCGTGAAATTCAACAACGGCGTCATCGACGAGATCGTCCGCAACGACAACCTCGCGCTTAACACCGGCCTGCAGACCGCCGCCGAGGCCGGCGCCATCTCCCGCGACGAGGCCGACGCACTGCGCGACACCCTCGCCAACGCCTACCTCCAACAGGCCCAGACGCCACGCCGCAAGTGCTGCCATCCGGGATATGTCAGTGTGGAGACCTACGACGGGAAACCGCCCGTCGTCGAACGCATCTGCCAGCTGCTCGACCGCGGATTCCGCCCCTGCGACATCATGATTCTCGTCCGAGGTGCCACCGACGGAGGTCGCGTCGCCGCCGAACTGCTCGAATTCAAACAGCAGAATCAGGATCCCCGCTACCGCTTCGACGTGATGACCCAGGAGGCGCTCGTGATCGGAAACGCCCCGATCAGTTCGTTCATCGCCGCAACGCTGCGGCTGGCGCTGAATCCCGACGAGTCGCTCTCGCGGGCCCTCTTCAACCACTACCTCGGGCGACCGTTCGACGCTCCGCTGAGCGATCCGGAGCGCGAATTCTTCCGCTCGATCCGGCTGCTCTCGCCCGAAGAGGCCTTCGAACGCATCGTCATGAAGTTCAACCTCCGGCACGAACACCGCCAGACGGCCTATCTGCAGGCCATTCACGAACAGATCATCGCCTTCTGCTCGTCGAAGATCGCCGATATCGCCCTTTTTCTGCGCTGGTGGGACGAGACGGGCTCCGGACGCTCGCTGAGTGTCGACGAGAGCCTCTCGACCATCGAGATCACCACCATCCACAAGGCCAAGGGGCTCGAAAAACCCGCCGTCGTGATCCCCTACTGCTCGTGGGCGCTCGACCCCAAATCGAGCGGCACGATTCAGAACATCGTCTGGGCCGAGGCCCGTCAGGGCGAAGCCGAAAAGATCGGACAGTTCCCCGTCCGCTACCGCAAGAGTATGGCCGACTCGGCGTTCTCGTCCGAATTCTACCGCGAACAGGTCTACTCGCACGTCGACAACATCAATCTGCTCTACGTGGCCCTCACCCGGGCCGCCGAATCGCTCCACGTCTTCATCCCACGGCAGAGTGTCAATACGGTCGGCAATCTGCTGCTCAAGAGCCTGCACGTCGAGGAGGGAAAGGCCCGGGTCGGCGATCTGGAGGGGCTCTACACAACGGACGAGACCGGCGAACACTACCTCTTCGGGGAGTTTGCGGCCCCCGAACCCCGCAAAAAGGACGATGCCGAAGTCGAACACCTCGTCCTTGAGGAGTATCCAACGGCACAGGCCGATCTGCGGCTCCGTCTCCCCTCGCAGCGCTATTTCGAGGAGGAGTCTGCGGCCGACATCTCGCCGCGCGACTTCGGTATTCTGATGCACAAGGCCTTCGAGATGGCCGACGACGAGGAGGGGATCTACCGCGCCGTCGAGCAGATGCAGAGCGATGCCGCGCTCTCGCCCGGGGAGGCCGACCGCCTGCGGCAACGCATTGCACGGGCGCTGAAGCTCCCCGAGGTGCACGAATGGTTCGGCGGTCAGTGGACGCGCGTGCGCAACGAGCAGGAGATCATCGTCCCGGGCAGCGCCTCGACCCGCCGGCCCGACCGCGTCATGATCGCCCGCGACGGCCGCATCGTCGTCGTCGACTACAAGTTCGGCGAACTCGATGCCGAACGCTACCGGCGTCAGATCCGCGAATATCTGCGGCTGCTCAACAACATGGGATATGTCAGCGCGGAGGGATTCCTGTGGTACGTCCGTCTCGGCAAGATCGAAAAGGTGGAGGCATAACCCCGGGGCCGGAGGGGGGGGGCCGGAAGAGGGCCCTCTTCCGGCTTCCCTCCGCTCCACCCCCCCCGCCTCTCAGAGTGCACAAAAAAAGCAGACCGGAGTCACCTCCGGTCTGCCTCTTATCAATGATCCGCGGAATTATTCGCCCAGCGCAAAACGCTTGTAAGCGATAACCGTGGCATCCTTGTCGGCCTTCTTGATGTAGTCGGCGATCGTCTCCTTCTCGCCAACAACCAGCTGGTTGAGCAGCGTGTTCTCCTCGAAGAACTTGCGCATCTTACCCTCGGCGATCTTCTCCAGAATGGCCTCCGGCTTGTTGGCGTTCTTCGGATCCTGCTTCATGGCCTCCACGGCGATCTTACGCTCGTGCTCGACAACCTCGGCCGGGCAGTCGGCCTCCGAAATCGATACCGGAGCCATGGCCGTAGCCTGCATGGCTACGACGTGTGCAACCTCGGCCGGAACCTCCTTGTTGAAGCCCAGCAGCGTACCCAGCTTCTTGTTGAAGTGTACGTAGGCGGCGCAGTAGGGAGCCTCGATGCGAGCGTAATAAGCCAGCTCGATCTTCTCGCCCGTCTGACCCGACTTCTCGGTCACCATCTCCTCGACGGTGTGACCCTCGGCGTTCTTGGCAGCCAGCAGGGCGTCGCGATCTGCAGCATCCGCAGCAACGGCGACCTCGAGCATGGCCTCGGCCGATGCCGTATACTCGGCATTCTGGGCTACGAAGTCCGTCTCGCATGCCAGGCAGAGCATGTATGCCTTCTGGCCCACGATCTTCGTTACGACAACGCCTTCCGATGCCGTGCGGTCGGCACGCTTCGCAACGACGAGCTTGCCCTTCTCGCGGATAATGTCCTGAGCTCGCGCATAGTCACCTTCGGCCTCGATCAGGGCTTTCTTGCAGTCCATCATGCCGGCGCCGGTCATCTTGCGCAGCTTCATTACATCAGCAGCTTTGATTTCCATAGTCTTTATTGCTTTTTTTTCTGTTTCTACTTGCAATTATTACTCTGCCTTCTCGGCGGCAGCCTCCTCAGCGGCGGGTGCAGCCTCCGTCTTGGGCTCCTCGTAGGGAGTCTCAACGGCTGCCACCACGTCGGCTACGGCTGCCTCCTCGGCATCGATCGAAGCCTTCACGGCCTTCTTGATGCGGGGTTTGCCCTCTTTCTTGGCGCCCTCGGCCTCAGCCTCCTGGGCTTCCTTCTCCTTCTCGAGCTTGCGCTCCTCGGTGCCCTCGGCAATGGCGGCGCACATGGCGTCTACGATCACCGAGATGGACTTCGTTGCATCGTCGTTTGCAGGGATAACGTAATCAATGTCGGTCGGATCACAACAAGTATCTACGATTGCAAACACGGGGATGCTCAGTCGCTTGGCCTCCTTCACGGCGTTGGCCTCCTTCTGTACGTCAACGACGAACAGGGCAGCCGGCAGACGCGTCAGATCGGCAATCGAACCGAGGTTCTTCTCCAGCTTCGCACGCTGACGGGCGATCTGGAGCTTCTCGCGCTTCGAGAAGTTATCGAACGTGCCGTCGTTGGTCATCTTGTCGATGGTGGCCATTTTCTTGACGGCTTTGCGTATGGTGGGGAAGTTCGTAAGCATACCGCCGGCCCAACGCTCCGTGACGTAGGGCATTCCAACGGCTGCCACCTTTTCGGCAACAATCTCCTTGGCCTGTTTTTTCGTGGCAACGAACAGCACGCGGCGACCGCTCTTGGCGATCTGCTTCAGCGCTGCGGCTGCCTCATCGACTTTCAGCACCGTCTTGTGCAGGTCGATGATGTGGATGCCGTTCTTCTCCATGAAGATGTAAGGAGCCATTTTGGGGTTCCATTTGCGCTTCAGGTGACCGAAGTGCGCGCCAGCTTCCAGTAATGTATTAAAATCTGTACGTGACATTTTAATTCGTTTCGTTTGTTGATTCTAATTCTCTTTTCTTCAACTCCGGGTAGCGGGATTTCCGATCCCGGGAGTTTTCCGCGGTGCGGCAACCGAAAGGTAATACATATATAATATAGGCAGTCCCTCCGATTTGAAAACCGACACCGTGCGTTGCCGAAATTCCGGTCGTGCAATTAACGCTTGCTGAACTGGAACTTGCGACGTGCTCCGGGCTGTCCGGGCTTCTTACGCTCAACCTCACGCGGGTCACGCGTCAGGAAGCCGGCCTTCTTCAGCACCGGACGCATCTCGGCATCGATTTCGCACAGTGCACGTGCGATACCCAGACGAGCGGCCTCGGCCTGTCCCTTGATGCCACCACCATCGAGGTTGATCGTGATGTCATAGCTCTCGGCAGTGTTGGTAGCCAGCAGCGGCTGCTTTACCTGGAACTGGAGAATCTCGAGCGGGAAATAGACGGCGAGTTCCTTGTGGTTGATTGTAATCTGACCCTTACCCGGCTTCACGAATACGCGAGCCACAGCGGCCTTGCGACGACCTACGGTGTTTACAACTTCCATAACTCTTACTTAATCTCGTTTAATTTTACACTCTTCGGGTTCTGGGCGGCGTGCGGATGCTCCGGGCCGACATAAACCTTCAGGTTCGTGAGCAGTTTCTCACCCAGGCGGTTCTTGGGAAGCATTCCCTTGACGGCCTTCTCGATGAGGAACGTCGGTTTTTTGGCCAGATAGTCGGCAGGCGTAGCGAAGCGCTGGCCGCCGGGATATCCGGTGTGGCGTGTGTAGACCTTGTCGGTCATCTTCTTGCCCGTCAGCTTCACCTTCTCCGCGTTGATGATGATGACGTAGTCACCACAATCCACGTGGGGCGTGTAGCAGGGCTTGTTCTTGCCTCGGAGGATCTTCGCGACCTGCGATGCAAGACGTCCCAGTACCTCGTTCGTAGCGTCGATCACCACCCACTCCTTGGTGACGGTCGAGGCGTTGGCCGAGATAGTCTTGTAACTTAAAGAATCCATTACGTTTAATTTAACTTATTGTAATCCGTTTCCCGCACTCTGCGGGTGCGCAAAGGTACAAAAAAGTTTTGGATCTGCAAAACAGGTTGAAATTCTATTCGAAAAATATTTTCTCCGTCGCATATCCGTTTTGCGGGGAAGGCCGATCTTGAGCCGGCCGTAGCATCCCGAACCGGACATAAACATCCCGAACCGGACATAAAAAAAGAGCCGGATCAAATCCGACTCTTTTTCGCTATGAATGGTTGGAGGTTATCGCGGCATCCGGGTTCGAAGCGGTTTCGCACCGCTTCCCTCTCTCACTTTTTTCTCTCTATTCTCTCACACCCTATCTCACACAACCCGCTCACCACGGCACACCCTCGGCTATGCCAGGAACGCCAGCAGGATACCGGCCACTACGGCCGAACCAACCACACCGGCCACATTCGGGCCCATGGCGTGCATCAGCAGGAAGTTCGAAGGATCGGCCTTCTGACCCTCGGTCTGCGATACGCGGGCGGCCATCGGAACGGCCGATACGCCGGCCGACCCGATCAGCGGGTTGATCTTGTTGCCCTCCTTTGCGAAGAGGTTCATCACCTTGGCCAGCAGAA
The DNA here is from genome assembly GCF_900604385.1 of Alistipes megaguti. Lineage (NCBI taxonomy): Bacteria > Pseudomonadati > Bacteroidota > Bacteroidia > Bacteroidales > Rikenellaceae > Alistipes > Alistipes megaguti. Next base: position 3,044,304 of record NZ_LR027382.1, read on the forward strand.
CGCCTCCGGCCGTACCCATGGCAAAGGCGAGCACGCCCAGCACCAGGATGCCCAGCGTACGGAGGTTGATGAAGGTCTCGGCCGTGGCCGTGGCACCCACCGTGACAGCCAGGAAGATCACCACCGTGTTCATCAGCTCGTTCTGGACGGTCTTCGACAGACGATCCACCACACCGCACTCCTTCATCAGGTTGCCCAGCATCAGGCAGCCAACCAGCGGAGCGGCCGACGGCAGCAGCAACGCGATGATCACCGTGATGATCAGCGGGAAGATGATCTTCTCGGTCTTTGACACGGGGCGCAACTGGCGCATCTTGATCTTACGCTCTTTCTCGGTGGTGAGCAGGCGCATGATCGGCGGCTGGATCACCGGCACGAGGGCCATGTACGAGTAGGCAGCCACGGCGATCGGGCCCAGCAGTTCGGGGGCCAGAATGGCCGTCAGATAGATCGACGTCGGGCCGTCGGCACCTCCGATGATACCGATCGAGGCGGCCTGCTCGGGTGTGAAGCCCAAGGCATAGGCCCCGATGAAGGTCGTGAAGATACCCAGCTGGGCGGCAGCTCCCAGGAGGAAGCTCTTCGGGTTGGCGATCAGCGGACCGAAATCCGTCATGGCGCCTACCCCGAGGAAGATCAGACAGGGATAGATACCCAGTTTCACACCCAGATAGAGGTAGTCAAGCAGTCCGGCATTTGCCACGAAGATGTCCCAGTGAACATGGCCGCCGGCAAAGAGCTCGGGGTGGTACATGTTCGCGCCCGGAAGGTTCGTGAGCAGCATGCCGAAGGCGATCGTCAGGAGCAGCAGCGGCTCGAACTTGTGCTTGATGGCCAGGTAGAGCAGCACGAAGGCGATCAGAATCATCGCCACGTTGCCCCAGCCCATGTTCGTGAAGAGCGCTGCCACGCCCGTCGATTCGGCAAAGGTCTCCAGACTCTCCAATACGAAATTGGAGCCGGATGTCAGTGCAGTCCACATAAGGCTATTCGATTACAAGTAACGTATCACCTTCCATGACCGTGGCACCCTGCTGAACAAGGATCTGTTTGACCACTCCGCCACGATCGGCGTCGATGTTGTTCTCCATCTTCATGGCCTCGAGGACCACCAGCGTCTGGCCCCTGGTGATCGTGTCACCCACGGCGACCTTCACACCCAGCACCGTACCCGGCAGCGGGCTCTTGACGCTGTAGCCCGACGAGGGCGGTACGGCAGCCAGACGCGGCGACGGCGTGGCCGTCGACGGCATGATCATACCGCTGTTGGCCGACTTGGGTGCCGGGGCCACCTGCGGTTTGGAGACCTTGACCGACTTGGCGCCTTCGATCTCCACTTCGTAGTCCACACCGTTGACCATTACATGGGCTACCGTCGAGTCCTCGTTGGCGTCGTCGATCTGGACGTTATAACTATGTCCGTTGATTTTCAGTGAATAATCTTTCATTGTTGTTTCTGAATTGTCTTGCTCCAACGAAAAGTGCTATTTCCGGTCGGGAAGCTGGGTTAAACCGTGAATTTTCGAATTCCAGGGCGAATAGGCCCGCTTGATGCTGAGGATGGTCAGAACCTCCGATTCGCGATCGTGCAGGGCGCTGCGGTAGATCTTCATCGCCGTGGCGATGGCCGCGATCTCCTCCTGGCTGATCATCGGCTGAGGGGCGATGGCCGGTTTGCCCGGGAGCGTCGTCGTCCGCGAGCGGAAGCAGGCTCCGAAGCCCTTCATGATGAAGATCAGCGCCACCAGCAGCACGAACACCAGCGCAAAGCCGATGAGCGATACCCAAAGGATCTCGGACCAACCCCAGTTTACAGCTTGAAATATCATGATTTCTGCGTTTTACAGGGTTACAGTGGAATGTTCGAGTGCTTCTTGGGCGGGTTCTGCAGGCGTTTGGTAGCCAGCGACTGCAGGGCGCGGATGATGCGGAAACGCGTGTTGCGCGGCTCGATCACATCGTCGATATAGCCGTAGCGGGCGGCGTTGTACGGATTCGAGAACTTGTCGTTGTACTCCTTCTCCTTCTCGGCGATGAAGGCGGCCTTCTCCTCGGGTTTGTCGGCCAGCTCCTTGAGCTCCTTGCCGTAGAGCACCTCGACGGCACCGCTCGCACCCATCACGGCGATCTCGGCCGTAGGCCATGCGTAGTTGATATCGCCGCGGATGTGCTTCGACGACATCACGATGTAGGCGCCACCGTAGGCCTTGCGCAGCGTGACGGTAATCTTCGGCACCGTAGCCTCGCAGTAGGCGAACAGCAGCTTGGCGCCGTGCGTGATCACGCCGCCGTACTCCTGGGTCGTACCCGGCAGGAAGCCCGGCACGTCAACGAGCGTCACCAGCGGAATGTTGAACGCGTCGCAAAAGCGCACGAAACGTGCGGCCTTGCGGCTGGCGTTGATATCGAGCACGCCGGCCATGAACTTCGGCTGGTTGGCGATGATGCCGACCGACTGGCCGTTGAAGCGGGCGAAGCACGTGATGATGTTCTTGGCATAACCGGCAGCCGACTCCAGATACTCGCCGTTGTCGACGATGGCGCGGATCACTTCGGCCATGTCATAGGGCTTGTTGGCGCTGTCGGGGATGATCTCGTTGAGCGAGTCCTCCAGACGGGTGATCTTGTCCGTGCAGACAGCCAGCGGGGCATCCTCCATGTTGTTCTGCGGCATGTAGGAGATCAGCTTCTTGATCAGCTCGATACCCTCCTCCTCGGTGTCGACGGCAAACTGGGCCACGCCCGATTTGGTGGTGTGCATCGTGGCACCGCCCAGCTCCTCCTGCGTGACGTTCTCGCCCGTGACGGTCTTGACGACCTTCGGGCCCGTGAGGAACATGTTCGAGGTCTCCTTCTTCATGATGATGAAGTCGGTCAGCGCGGGCGAGTAGACCGCACCGCCGGCGCACGGTCCGAAGATGGCCGAGATCTGCGGGATGACACCCGAAGCCATCACGTTGCGCTGGAAGATGTTGGCATAGCCGGCCAGGGCGTTGACACCCTCCTGGATACGGGCGCCGCCCGAGTCGTTCATGCCGATGCACGGGGCACCGTTGCGCATGGCCATGTCCATGACCTTGCAGATCTTGTCGGACATCGACAGCGAGAGCGAACCTGCCGTCACCGTAAAGTCCTGAGCGAAGACATAGACCAGACGTCCGTCGATCGTACCGTAGCCGGTCACCACGCCGTCGCCGAAGAAGTGCTTCTTCTCCATGCCGAAGTCGTAGCAGCGGTGCGTCACGAACATGTCGAACTCCTCGAACGAACCCTCGTCGAGAAGCATCTGGATACGCTCGCGGGCCGTATACTTGCCCTTGTCGTGCTGTTTGTCGATTGCCTTCTGGCCGCCGCCCATGCGGGCCGTCTCGCGGTTCTCGATCAGTTGGTTGATCTTTTCCTGAATTTGGCTCATAATGTTGATATTGTCCGTCCGGAAGGGTTCCGCCATACACACGGAACGATCCCACCCGGAGCGGAATCGTTTGTATTTGTTACTTGTTCTTGTTCTCGCAGAGTTCGGTCAGGATGCCCTGAGTCGATTTCGGGTGCAGGAAGGCGATCGTCATACCCTCGGCGCCCTTGCGCGGCGTCTTGTCGATCAGGCGGATGCCCTTGGCCTCGGCATCGGCCAGCTGCTCTTCGATGTTCTCGCAGGCCAGGGCCATGTGGTGGATACCCACGCCGCGGTTTTCGATATACTTGGCGATGGTCGAATCCTCCGAAGTGGGCTCCAGCAACTCGATCTTCGTCTGACCCAGTTTGAAGAAGGCCGTACGCACCTTCTGGTCGACCACCTCCTCGATGGCATAGCATTTCAGACCCAGAACGTTCTCCCAGTAGGGAATGGCTTCATCAAGGCTCTTCACCGCGACGCCAAGATGCTCGATATGAGAAACTTTCATAATTTATTGGAATTATTGGTTGATTGTTTGTCTTGTTGCTGTTTCAAGCAGTGTTATTTTGCGAACACAAAGATAGGTGAATCTTTGAGATTCGCCAAAATTCGACGGACTTTTTTTGGCCGAAATCGGAACAAGATACGCACGGAAAGCGCCCGCAGGGAAAATTTCGTCCTCGGAAGGGGTTGTCCGAATCCATTTTTCGCGATCTTTGTACCTGGAATTCGGTGTAATAACCGGATTCCAGACATTGTGGAATAGATATACACGAAAGTGTTTAACTGATTCTCACCGATAAAGTCTGGAAAACTAAAAGGTGAACGAGAATGAGTTAGCATCTCTCGCGTCATGCAATATGGCGTGAGAGACTGTTGCTTGTTTTAGTTCACGGCATTTCCAGACGCCTATCGGGTGAAATAATTTAGCAGTCCTCACGCTTTCTGCATTTAATTTAGTAATCTTCTTTCGGGGGCTGGTGAAGCAACAAAAGGAAACCGGTAAAATGAAGAAGTTTTTATTAATGCTCGGTGCGGCAGTTTTGATGACCGCATGTAGTGATGACGGTGACGGTTCGGGTTCCGGCTCAATCAACTATGAAGAAGGGTACAAATACCTTTCAAGCCTGAATGTCAGCGACGCCAAGATGATTTATCAGAAAACATCTGGAGCAAGTATGAAATCACGTGCCGCAGGTGACGAGGACGGAACGTATTACAAACTTGACCTGAACGGCAACGAATCGAAACTTGTAATCACGGGTAAGGACGGACAGGATTATAATATCGGTATTAATAAGGTGGTTAAACTTAGTGATAATATCCTTTTGATAAATCCATCCACTCAGGATATTATTGATTTGATATACAATTTCAACCGCAATATATGATACAGAGTATCTTTCTCTTGTTGATGTGAATACCGAGAAAATATATAGATGGCCGAAAGAAATTCAGGTCAACATATATAATGAATATCATGGAGGAACATTTGAAACGACCTCTGACAATCAAGGGTACATTTATTTCGCATCATGCTATAATCTGAATTACCAATATAATCAAATCTACAAACTAAATCCCAATGATTTCACCATACAACCGATGTTACCAAATGATGTAACATGTAATGGGTTTACTGTTACTGAAGATGGATTTATCGTGTATTGGAATGGATTAGAGTCATTTGGAGAACCCAAACAGAATGTCCGCATAAAATGTCCGGGCGGTAGAATATATCCGGTATTTGACAATAATACATTTATCTTAAACGGCAATCTGTATTCTATTCGTGAAAGTGAGAACACGATTATCAGATACAAAACAGTTGGCAACAACGATATTGAAGAAGAAACGGTTTGTCAAATGCCAGAAGAAACAGAGTTTTACGGTTACATACAATTCACACCAAACTATGTACGTAACACAATGCTTATAAATAACAGTTACGAATTTGACGGTGAAAAATGCGTTAAGTTGGAGAATCCCGTTTATGTTGGTGATATTACTACAAGCAAAGCATGGTACTCTTACAACAACACTACATTCTCAAAAACAGCAATGGCAGACTATCAGGCTTCTGAATTTCATGTTTTAGATTATGATATACTAAGTATTTCCGCAAGTCCCGAAAGCCCGAACATCGCGTTTACCGGTATTAGGTATTTAGACGGTGCAAATGTGGTCGGCACAATCGATGAAAACGATAAAATCACAATCGACAATGTTGCGGACAACGGCGAGCAGATAATCAACCTTATACCGCTGAATTAAGACATGAAAAAATAAAATAGTCCCCTTGTTGTAAACAAGTTACAGCAAGGGGATTTTTCTATCTCTGAACTATTGGTGTAAACTTGTATGTAGGTGCCATCGCTTGTTGATGCCGGCAGCCTTGGCCCACGGTTTCAACAGGCGGTTCATCTCATCTCCGCTTGGCAAAGCAAACACGAGGTCGTCCGGAAACTTGTCACCACGCTTCGGCATCCATTTCAAGGCTTCGGAGAGGCCTCCCAGAGCCTTTTCTTGCAGGCAAATTACAGTAGTCCGCGTCCGCTTTACGGAACGCACCGCCCCCCAGCCTTCACGCCCTATGGAAGAGTCCGCTTTTCCCTGCCGCCGCAGACCCTTCGACATCGAGCTGATCCGCCGGATCCACGCCCGTTACCCGCAGATCGAACTCGAATGGCTTCTCTGCGGCCCCCGCCCGGAGTGGTGACGGCGGTGCGGGGCGACCCGTCCTCCACATCCGGAACCGCCCCGCCGTCCGGGACCGCCCTGCCCCGCACTCGCTCGACGCCCCCTTTTCCCCGAAAAATTTGCGGCTTCCGACAAAACGTACTATCTTTATAGCGGACAAAACAGGACGCTCCATGAAGAAAGCTCTGCTTATTCTCTTGGCGGTGTGCGGGTTGGGCCTCTCACTCGCCCGAGCCCAGAACATCATCCTCGGTGAAAAGGTCCCCGAGCTCAAACCCGCCGGCTGGATCGACAACCGACACCCCCAGCCCGCACCGATCACCTACGTCGAGTTCTTCCACTCGTCGAATCCCGCCTGCATCACCTCGCTCGAACGTCTCCGCGACCTCTCGGCCCGTTCGAAACCCGCCATGCGCGTGATCGTCGTCACGCGCGAGGACACGGCCCGCATCGCTCCGATGCTCAGACCCTTCCTCTCGCGGCGGATCACGGCCACGATCCATGCCGAACGCGGGTTCGCCGCCTACGGCGTCACGTACGTCCCGTTCGGCGTGCTGATCGACGCCCGCAACCGTGCCCTCTGGATGGGCAACAGCCTGCAACTCAACGAAAAAATCATTGAACAATCAACCCGCTGACACCCATGTCATTTACCAAGATCGACCACTACGAAAAGGAGTATGCCGACACGCATCACGATACGGCGCTCAACGTCGCCGAGGGCGTCGAAGACCAACCCGTCGTAAGCCCCTACTTCAAACGCCACAAGAAACGCCAGCTATCGACCGACGAATATGTCGAGGGAATCCTCGCCGGTAAGATCACCATCCTTTCGCAGGCCATCACGCTCGTCGAATCCTCCAACCCGGCCCACTACGCCCAGGCGCAGGAGATCATCGAACGCTGTCTGCCCCACGCCGGAAAATCCATCCGCATCGGCATCACAGGAGTCCCCGGAGCCGGCAAGTCAACCTTCATCGAGGCCATCGGGAACATGGTCACCTCGCTGCGCCACCGCCTGGCCGTGCTGGCCATTGACCCCTCGTCGGAGCGCAGCGGCGGCTCGATCCTCGGCGACAAGACCCGCATGGAGAGCATCTGCAACAACCCTGATGTCTTCATCCGGCCCTCGCCCTCGGCCGGATCGCTCGGAGGCGTGGCCCGCAAGACCCGTGAGACGATCGTGCTGTGCGAAGCTGCCGGTTTCGACGTCATCTTCATCGAGACGGTCGGCGTCGGGCAGTCCGAAACGGCCGTCCACTCGATGGTCGACCTCTTCATGCTGCTGCAGATCTCGGGCGCCGGCGACGAGTTGCAGGGCATCAAGCGCGGTATCATGGAGATGGCCGACCTGATGGTCATCACCAAGGCCGACGGCGAAAACATCCACAAGGCCGAGTTGGCCCGCACGCAGTTCCAGGGGGCCCTGCGGCTCTTCCCCGTCCCGGAATCGGGCTGGCGCCCAAAGGTCTACACCTCGTCGGCCGTGACGAAAGCCGGTCTGGAGGAGGTCTGGAAGGGCGTCGAGGAGTATCTCGACCACATCCAGCGCAACGGATACTTCCAGCACAACCGCAACCGCCAGAACAAATACTGGATGTACGAGACGATCAACGAGGCGCTGCGCAGCAGTTTCTACCGCGACCCGGCCGTCGAAAGCCGCATCGGCGAGTACGAACAGCGCGTGTTAGACGACAAGATCTCGTCGTTCGTCGCCGCCAAGGAGTTGCTCGACCTCTATTTCAAGGATGTCAAATAGCGGCCGGGAAACGCCGCTCTCCTGCACAAAAACGGACCGCATGACATGCGGTCCGTTTTATTTATATGTGTGGAATCGCGCTCCCGCGCCCCTACTTGAGGATCGGCAGACGGAGGCCGAAGCGGACCGCCACGATCCGCAGGGCAATGACCGCAGCCGCCGTGATGATCTGCAGCGCGGCCCCTTCGATGCCCGCCCAGCGGCACAGCCAGAAGACAAAGCCGCCGAAGACGCACGCCAGCGCGTAGATCTCCTTGCGGAAGATCAGCGGCTCCTCGTTGATCAGGATGTCGCGCAGCACGCCGCCCGCCGCGCCGGTCATCGTGCCCATGATCACGGCCACCCACAGCGGAAAACCCGTCGCCAGGGTCTTCTCGATGCCGACAACGGTGAAGAGTCCCAGACCGATGGCGTCGAAGATGAAGAAGGTGTTGTTCAGCCGGATCAGATAGCGCCCCAGCAGGATGACGATCCCCAGGGCGATGGCCGTGACGATGAGGTAGACGCTGTCCAGCATCCAGAACGGCGTCTGCGACAACATCAGGTCGCGGAGCGTTCCGCCCCCGATGGCAGTCGTGAAACCCACGACGTAGGCCCCGAACCAGTCAAAGCGCTTGGCCGAGGCGAGCCGGATACCGCTGATGGCAAAGGCCAGCGTTCCGAGCATCTCCAGAATGAAATAGGCGGTCATGGCGCTTCGTCGGCGTTATTTGTCCGCAAAGGTCCGGCGCAGCAGGCCGGCCAGTTCGGGAACCCCCTCCGAGGCCCGTTTGCGGATGACCGTCAGCGGATTGCGGATGCCGCGCGTATCGGGATTGCCCGGATCGACCAGGTAGATCGGCACGCCGGGCTGTACGTAGCGCACGAGCGAGGCCGCCGGATAGACGGCCAGCGACGTTCCGACGACGACCATGATCTCGGCCCGTGCGGCGATCTCGGCCGCCCGCTCGAACATCGGCACCGATTCGCCGAAGAAGACAATATGCGGCCGCAGCAGCGAACCGTCCGAAGCCCGGGCATCGAGCGGCTGCTCCCACCCCTCGATCGGAACGATGAGGTCGGGGTTGGCCGTCGAACGCAGCTTGCGAAGTTCGCCGTGGAGGTGCGTCACGCGCGTCGAGCCGGCCCGCTCGTGCAGGTCGTCGACATTCTGCGTCAGCACGTCGACGTCGAAATCCCGCTCCAGCGCGGCAATGGCCCGATGGCCGGCATTGGGTTCGCAGCGGAGCATCTCGCGGCGGCGTTCGTTATAGAAGCGGATGACCAGCGCCCGGTTGCGCGCCAGCGCCTCGGGCGTGCAGACATCCTCGATGCGGTAGTTGGCCCACAGGCCGTCGGCATCGCGGAACGTAGCCAGTCCGCTGTCGGCGCTCATCCCCGCGCCGGTAAATACGACGAGTCGTTTCATGGCAGTATGTTTTTCCGGGACAAAGATACGCACTTTTTCCGCAAAACGTGCGCCACGGACGCCCGCTCCACGGTAAAAAAGAGCCGGCCGGCAGGGGCTCCGGCGTCGGGTTCTGGCACAGTTCGTGCAACCGTTCGATGACGTAAACCATAAATGCTACACACCATGAAACAACAGAACATGTCGGCCGCCGATGCCGCCGCCGAGATCTTCGGATCGAAGGAGATGCGCTCGCCGGCTCCCACCCAGTTCATCCCCCGCGGCAAGACCTCGCCCGAAATCGCCTACCAGATGGTCAAGGACGAAACCTACCCGCAGACCCAGCCCCGGCTGAATCTGGCCACCTTCGTCACGACCTACATGGACGACTACGCCACGCGGCTGATGAACGAGGCGATCAACGTCAACTACATCGACGAAACGGAGTATCCGCGCGTGGCCGTCATGTGCGGCCGCTGCATCAACATCCTGGCCAACCTCTGGAACTCGCCCGAAAAGGCCGAATGGAAGGCCGGAGCCGTCGGCATCGGGTCGTCCGAGGCCTGCATGCTGGGCGGTGTGGCCGCCTGGCTGCGCTGGCGCGACCGCCGCAAGGCCGCCGGGAAATCCTACGACAAGCCCAATCTGGTGATGAGCTCGGCCTTCCAGGTCGTCTGGGAGAAGTTCTGCCAGTTGTGGCAGATCGAGATGCGCACGGTGCCCCTCACCCCCGAAAAGAAGACCCTCGACACGGAGGCCGCCCTGAAGCTCTGCGACGAGAACACGATCTGCATCGTCCCGATCGCCGGCGTGACCTGGACCGGTCTGAACGACGATATCGAGGCTCTCGACCGGGCGCTCGACGCCTTCAACCAGAAGACCGGCTACGAGATTCCGATCCATGTCGATGCGGCTTCGGGCGGCTTTATCCTGCCGTTCCTCAACCCCGACGTGAAGTGGGATTTCCGCCTGAAATGGGTACTCTCGATCTCGACCTCGGGCCACAAGTTCGGTCTGGTCTACCCGGGTCTGGGATGGACCGTCTGGAAGGAGAAGAAGTATCTCCCCGACGCGATGTCCTTCTCGGTCAACTACCTCGGCGCCAGCATCACCCAGGTGGGGCTCAACTTCTCGCGTCCGGCGGCGCAGATCCTCGGCCAGTATTACAACTTCATCCGACTGGGATTCGAAGGATACCGCGAGATTCAGCAGAACTCGATGGATATCGCCTGCTACTGCCACCGCGAAATCGGCAAGATGCCCTGCTTCCGCAACTACGCCGAGGAGATGGTCAACCCGCTCTTCATCTGGTCGCTGGATCCCGAATACGAAAAAACGGCCAAATGGACCCTCTTCGACCTGCAGGCCGCCCTGCAGCAGAGCGGATGGATGGTCCCGGCCTACACCATGCCCCGCAACATCGAGCAGATGATCGTCATGCGCATCGTCGTGCGGCAAGGCTTCTCGCGCGACATGGCCGACATGCTGCTGGGCGACATCCGCAACGCCGTGGCCGAATTCGAGAAGCTCCGCTACCCGACCACCTCGCGCCTGAAGTTCGAGGCCCACGAACACCAGAAGGGAAAAGTCTACACGCACTGACGGTATATGCATCGCTTACCGTAAATTTAGCGACCGGCCGGCGGAGGAATTCCGTCGGTCGGTTTTGTGTCGGGCGGAACCGGACCGACAAGGGTTCGGAAACGACCGAAATGCTCAAAACCGCCGCTCCCCCGCAGCCGCACCGAACGGCAACATCCACACCAGACTGATCCCGAGGAAAATTCGAACAACTACCGACGGGTCCGGACCTTGACCGACACCGAAAATTTTCCTATCTTTACGCCGCTTTACGAATCCCCGCCCGACATGCGCGAAACATTCGACATCTTCCTCATCGTCATGGCCTCGCTGGCCCTGGTGGTCTTCATCGCCCTGCACTTCTTCGAGGCCGGTTACGGCTACCTCTTCAACCGCCGCCACGGACCGCCCGTTCCGAACAAAATCGGATGGATGCTGATGGAATCCCCCGTCTTCATCCTCATGGCCGTGCTGTGGGCCACCTCCGACCGCATGGGGCAGGCCGCACCGCTTGGCCTCTTCCTCCTCTTCGAGGCCCACTACTTCCAACGTTCGTTCATCTTCCCGCTGCTCATGCGCGGAAACTCGAAGATGCCCCTCGGAATCGTCCTCATGGGCATGCTCTTCAATACGCTCAACGCCCTGATGCAGGGCGGATGGATCTTCTGGGTATCGCCCGCCGACTACTACGACGGCTGGTTCACAAAACCCTACATCTACATCGGAGGCGCGCTCTTCATCGCCGGAATGGCGATCAACCTCCACTCCGACCGCATTATCCGCCACCTGCGCAAACCCGGCGACACGCGGCACTACATCCCCCGCGGCGGCATGTTCCGCTACGTCTCGTCGGCCAACTACTTCGGCGAACTGCTCGAATGGGTCGGATTCGCCGTGGCTTCGTGGTCGTGGGCCGGGGCGGTCTTCGCCTGGTGGACCTTCGCCAACCTCGCACCCCGCGCCGCCTCGCTGCGCCGCCGCTACGAGCAGGAGTTCGGCGAGGAGTTTTCCAAGCTCAAGCGCAAGCGCATCATCCCCTTTATTTACTAACCAAGCCCCGGCCTCAAGGAGCCGCCAAGGAGACCCAACATACCGCCAAAAGTCGCCAAGAAGCCGTCCTGCAACCGCAGCGGACCGGGCTTTCGAAGCCCCAGGAGGCGACTCCGGACGCAAACAAGCGGACGGCCAATCCGCGGAGGAACCTCGCAAGGCTCCCGGCCCACTGAAAAAACCGAAAAACACACCATAAAGATGGAATCCAAACTTTTCACCCCCTTCAAGCTCGGGCCCGTCACGTTGCGCAACCGCACGATCCGCTCGGCGGCATTCGAGTCCATGGGCAAGGACTTCGGCCCCACACAGCAGCTCAAGGATTACCACGTGGCCGTGGCCCGCGGCGGAATCGGCATGACGACGCTGGCCTACGCCGCAGTCTGCCGCAGCGGCCTCTCGTTCAACAAACAGCTGTGGCTCCGCCCGGAAATCGTCCCCGGGTTGCGCGACATCACCGACGCCATCCACCGCGAAGGGGCTGCCGCCGCCATCCAGATCGGCCACTGCGGCAACATGACCCACTGGTCGACCGCCGGGCAGATGCCCATCGGAGCCTCGTGGGGCGTGAACCTCTACGCCTACACCCCGGTGCGCGGCATGAGGCGCAGCGAGATCGAACAGGTGGCCAAGGATTTCGGACGCGCCGTCCACACGGCCCACGACGCCGGATTCGACTCGGTGGAGCTCCACGCCGGGCACGGATACCTCATCTCGCAGTTTCTCTCGCCCTATACGAACCACCGCCATGACGAGTATGGCGGTTCGCTAGAAAACCGCATGCGCTTCATGCGGATGTGCCTCTCGGAGGCCGTCGAGGCCGCCCGCGCCTGCAACATGGCCATCACCGTCAAGCACAACATGTACGACGGCTTCAAGGGCGGCATCCAGATCCCCGAAAGCATCGAGATCGCCAAGGTCATCGAGTCGTTCGGCGTCGACGGCATCGTCCTCTCCGGCGGGTTCGTCTCGAAGGCCCCGATGGCCGTCATGCGCGGGCTGATCCCCCTCTACACGATGAGCTACTACTCGCCCCTCTGGCTGCGTTACTTCATCCGCTGGTGCGGTCCCTTCATGATCAAGCAGTTTCCCTTCAGCGAGTGCTACTTCCTGGAGGATGCCCGGAAGTTCCGCGAGGCGCTGAAGGGCACGCTGATCTACGTCGGCGGGCTCATCAGCCGCGAAGGGATCGAGCGGGCCCTCGGGTCGGGGTTCGAACTGGTGCAGATGGCCCGGGCGCTGGTCAACGATCCGGCCTTCGTCAACAAACTCCGCGCAGGAGACGAGTCGACCCGCAGCGAATGCGACCACCGCAACTACTGTATCGCCCGGATGTACTCCGTCGACATGAAGTGCTGCAAACACTGTCCGGATCTTCCGCGCAAGATCGTCGAAGAGCTCAAACGCCTCCCCTGATGAAGCGCACGAACGAAATACCGGCCGGTGCGGAGACCGGAAGAGTCGCAAAAGCGGGGTACAGTGAGGCGGCATGCGGCAGTGAGGCGCAGCCCCGGCGTCGGATGCGGCGCGGAGAGGTACGGCCCGGCACATGCTGGGCGCTGGTGAGCGGCGCCGGTTCGGGCATCGGGCGCTGTTATGCGCGTCGGCTCGCGGCGCTGGGTTACAACCTCGTCCTGGTAGGCAACCGCCGCGAACCGCTCGAGGAGGTCCGCAACGAACTGGCGGCCCGCTGCGAGGGGCGCGACCTGCGGATCATCGAGTGCGACCTGGCCCGCGAGGAGGCGGCCCGCGAGCTGTTCGACCGCACGCAGGCCGAGGGACTCCCGATCGACGTGCTGATCAACAACGCCGGCATGTTCTCGTTCCTCGACATTCTCCGAACGCCCGAGGAGCGCATCCGGCACATCATCCTGCTGCACGACCTGACCAACACACTGCTCTGCCGGCTCTACGCCTCGGAGATGGCCCGTCGCGGGCACGGCGGATACATTCTCAACATGTCCTCCTATTCGCAATGGATGCCCTGGCCGGGATTGGCCCTCTACAGCGCCTCGAAGGCCTATCTGCGGTCGTTCTCGGTCGCCTTTGCCCGGGAGGTCCGCGAGCAGGGGATCCGCGTTACGGCGGTCTCGCCGGCCGGCGTGGCCACGGATCTCTACGGGCTGACACCCCGCTGGCAGCGGATCGGGCTGCGGATTGGCGTGCTGATCTCGGCCGACCGCTGTGCCCGGGCCGGGCTCCGGGCCCTGTGGCGCGGCCGGCGCTCGATCGTCCCCGACTGGTGGAACCGGCTGTGGATCCCGCTGTGCAAGATGCTGCCGATGTGGGCGCTGCGCCCCGTAAGGCGTTTTACCATGAAATTCCAGAAATAAACGGTCCCCGACCGTACAAACGGGCACTTTGAATCCTATGGAAACTATCGAAAATGTCGTCTTCGACCTCGGAGGCGTGCTGGTCGATCTGGATATCGACCGCTGCCGGGCCTCGTTCCGGCGCCTTGGCATGGATGCCGTGGCCGAACTGATCAACCCCTACTACCCGGCCGAGATGATCGGGCAATTGGAACACGGACTGATCTCGTTCCACGAGATGTGCGACCGCATGCGGCAGTTGGCCGCGACGCCCGCGGTGACGGACGAAGCGATCGGCCGTGCCTACGGCGACTTCCTGACGGGGGTTCCGGTCGCAAAGATGCGGCAGATCGAGCAGCTGCGTCGGCGCGGCATCCGCACCTACGTCCTCTCGAACAACAACCCCTCGTCGATGCGCTTCATCCGCGAGATGTTCACGGCCGACGGCAAGTGCATGGAGGATTACTTCGACCGGATCTACCTTTCGTACGAGATGCGCGAGCTGAAGCCCTCGGAGACGATCTTCCGCAAGATGATTGCCGACAGCGGCATGGTGCCCGAGCGGACGCTCTTCATCGACGACGGGCAGAAGAACGTCGATGCGGCGCAGGCGTTAGGTTTCACCGTCTATAAGCCCGTCCCGGGCGAGGATTTCGGCCACCTGCTCGACAGCATCGGGAGGCCGTAACCGCCGCCGCCAACAATTGGCTACGCAGGTTCGGGACGCTTTTCCACCGAAAAGTTTGCCGAAACGGAAAAAAGCCGCTATCTTTGCACAACCTGTTCCGGGCGGACGGGATTCCGCCGCGGAACGGGACTCGGGGTGTAGCGCAGTCCGGTTAGCGCACCTGCTTTGGGAGCAGGGGGTCACAGGTTCGAATCCTGTTACCCCGACAAAATGAAAACAGCCGTTTGCAACGATGCAGACGGCTGTTTTTATCTCCGTATCGGCCGGTCATCCGGCCAATCTGTCATTTTTTTGCATGCGGATCGGAGCACCTCCGGGTCGGAAAGCCGATTTGCTCCATAGAACCGGAGTACGCCGAGCCGGGTCCCGACGCCCTCTTCCCCGTCCGCCCCGCTCTCCCCGATCCCCTCAGCGTCGCGCAAAAAGGGTGATCTCCAGCGAAGCAAAGGTCAGCAGTGCCCCGGCGCCTACAACGCCCGGCCATCCATACAGCGTCCAGGCCGCACCCGAAAACAGCGTTCCCAGCGATCCGCCGATGAAGTAACTGCACATGAAGATCGTATTGATGCGGTTCGATGCCGACGGGCAGAGTTCGAACAGTGTCGCCTGGTTGCTCAACTGGATGCACTGCATTCCGATATCGAGCAGCAGAATACCCGCGATGATCGGCAGGTAATGGTCCGCACCCGCCAGGAAGAGCCCCCACGCCGCCAGCTGCAGCACCGCACCGATCACATTGAAGCGGAAGATCCCCACCCGGGCGATGTACTTGCCGCAGAAGGTTGCCGTCACGGCGCCCGCTACGCCGCACAGTCCGAGCAGTCCGACCACGTCGCTCCCGGCATGGAACGGCTCACCGGCCATCTTGAAGGCCAGCGATGCCCAGAAACACAGAAACGATCCGAAGGCCAGCGCCGCACGTGCCGAGTGGAGGCGCAGCAGCGGATAGCGCCGCACGAGGGTAAACAGCGACCGCATCAGCGCTCCGTAGCTGCCCGTGAAGTTGGGCTGCGCATCGGGGAGGATGCGGAAGATGACAACCGCCGAGAGGAGTATCAGCACGGCGGCTATGTAATACATCTCGCGCCAGCCGAGCCACTCGCCCACCGCCCCGCTCACGACACGCGACGCAAGGATGCCGGTCAACAGTCCCGAGAGGACGATGCCGACGTTGCGGTTCTTCCGCTCCGGACGCGAATACTGCGCCGCCAGCGGGATGAAGAACTGCGGCACCACGGAGCAGACACCGATGACAAACGAACTGACGTGTAGCGTCGTCATGTCGGGAGCCAGGGCCGTGGCCAGCAGCGCCGCGATCAACAGCGCGAAATCGGTCAGCAGAATCCGCCGCCGGCTGTAGAGGTCGGCCAGCGGGATGAGGAACAACAGCCCCAGGGCATAACCGCACTGCGCAAAGAGGGCAATATGGTTGGCCGCGAGCGTTGTAGAGCCGAGATCCTGACGGATCATCTCCAGCAGCGGCTGGTTATAATAGAGGTTGGCCACGGAGACTCCCGCAATGACGGCCAACAAATAGAGCAGGCGGTCGGGGAATCCGGCGCCCTCTTTCAACTGCAAATTCATGATGATTCGGTTTGCGGGGCAAAAGTACACAGAAATCCCCCGAAAAGCAAGTTATCGGAGCCGTAGAGACATCAGGCATCAGGCAGCATCCGAGTGGTAAAGGCTGTAAAGGCTGCAAAGCGGCGAGACCGGCGACCGAGGAACGGCGGGTCCGGGAATGCAGCGACCCCGGAAGAAAACGGGACTCGGATGGCAGCGAGTCTCGGGAGGGGTAGTGCAACAGCGGCTCCCGAGCGGCAACAGCAGGTCCCGGACGAGGGCGAGGCAACAGCGGCTCCCGGTGGCGACGGGTGAAAACGGACGGAAGCAGGTGGATACGGGCCGAAACGGAACAGAAACGGGACGCTTACGCGAAACACAACGTAAGGCAGTGCGGGAAGCCGAGACAGGAAGTCGTCGGGATAGCTGGAAGAGAGGCGTGGCGGAAAGAGAGGATAAATTGGGTGAAAAAATATTTCTGCAAGGAGGGGTGTCGGAAGAGAACAAAGCTCCGGGCGATCGCAACAATCGGGTAATCAATCGAATAGATCGACGCGGGAGGTGCCGCCGTACAATATCGGACGAAAAAACCGGACTCTGAGCACATCGTCGGGACGTTTTTTTTCTGAAAATTATTTTGCGATTTCGGATTTTAGAGTTATCTTTGTGCGCTCTTAAAAAGATAAGGGCATCCGTTCGGGGTGTAGCGCAGTCCGGTTAGCGCGCCAGCTTCGGGAGTTGGAGGTCGCTGGTTCGAATCCAGTCTCCCCGACGAATTCAAACGAAAACCTTTGCTTCGGCAAAGGTTTTTTTGTTTCCGCTCCGGCAGATATCCGCCGGCCCTCTTCAAGGCATGAGGGCGTCGGCGGGCTTTTCTTTTCTACACCCCATCGCGGCGGAAACCAGAGACGGAGCAAGAGGACAAATACGGGACAAGAACAAGAGGCCGAAAAATAGAAGAGGAAGTAAAGGACGGGGAAACAAAGCGAAGCGGAACGAAGAGAGGAAAAGAGTGTGGGAGGGGGGGGTAAAATGGAGAGAGCCGGGAAGCCCAACGTGTCGGACAAACCGGGGAATGGTCACGTTGGGAAACCGGAGGGGACGTTGGAGCCCCCACTCTCAGAGCCTCTTGTAGTGACAATAGAGCAACGAGCCGTCGTCGTCGTGCAGGTGCATGCCGCCGCCCTGGCAGTAGCGGAACACCGCACAGTCGGCACACTCGCCGCGCCGCGCCCACTCGCGATTGCGGAACGGTTCGAAACGCTGCTCCCAAACCTCCCAGAAGCGGTCGCGATAGATGTCCCCCTGATGGAAGTTGGCCCGGATCGACGTACAGCCCGAAATGGCGCCGTCGACACGGATCGATGCCACCGTAACACCGGCCGCACATTCGTAGAAGTGGTCGCGAACCTCGGCCTCATAGCCTCCCAGAAAGCCCTCGCAGGCGTAACTGGCATCGATACGCCCTTCGCGACGCGTCTGCCGGATGAACTCCAGCAGGGCGCGGAACTGTGCATCGGTCATCCGCAGCGTGGGGTCCTCCTTGGCCCGCCCCATCGGAAAAATCGAGAAGAGCCGCCAATGCTCTACCCCCTCGGCGATAAGCATCTCGCGAAAGGGCTCCAGCTGCGGAATCAAGGCCCCCGTCACACAGGTCACCACATCGTACGACAACGAGGGTTCGCGCACGATCAGTCGGATGGCATTCAACGCCCGTTCGTAACTCAGGGGATTTTGACGGATGTAATTGTGCTCGCGCTCAAAACCGTCGAGACTCACCGAAACGGACCTCAGTCCGGCATCCAACAGCGAGCGGAAGCGTCGCGGGGTCAGGGCCATGCCGTTGGTGACCATTCCCCAAGGGTATCCGCGGCGGGTCACCTCCTGTCCGGCCCGTTCGAGATCCTCGCGCACGAGGACCTCGCCGCCCGAAAAGATGATGAGCACCTCCGAAGGGTCGACATGAGGCGTGATCTCCTCGTCGAGAACCCGCAGGAAGTCCTCGAGCGGCATATCGGCCACGCCGGGATCCACGCGGCAATCGCTGCCGCAATGACGGCACGCCAGATTGCACCGCAGCGTACACTCCCAAAAAAGCGTATCGAGATGGTGTTCGGCAACCTTCGCATCGTGAAGATCCGCAAAGATATTCAGGGCCAACCGTTTGCGCAGCCCCACGCGACGATTTCTCATAACAGCTTTCTTCCCTTTTCCGGGCCGGGGAGACAGATCTTCACGTCTACGTTCACCACGGACAGATTCGGACACGCTCCATCACCGGCAACAGATTCCGCCCTCGGTCGGCTCCGGACTCCTCCACAACCGGCCCGCGCTTCATCCACAACCAATTCTCCGGTCCCCGGATCCCGCCCACAGTCACCCCAGGCTCCTCCACAACCGGCCCGCGCTTCATCCACAACCGATTCTCCGGCCCCCCGGATCCCGCCCACAGTCACCCCAGGCTCCTCCACAACCGGCCCGCGCTTCATCCACAACCGATTCTCCGGCCCCCGGATTCCACCCACGGCCGGCGGCTACTTGCCGGCTGGAGCCTCCTCCTCAGTGACGGGCTGCTCGGCAACCGGCGGCAGTGAATCGGGACGCTCACGCTCCAACCGTTCCATGCGCTTGATCCGCGCACTGTCCGACAGGGGCGGACGCACACCGTACATCAACACGATACGCGGCGGAACCTTCGTGTGTTTCAATGCGGCCGTGTCGACCGGTTGCGAGGCCGGTTGCTGCGGCTCCGCAGGCTTCTGCTGCGGCGCCTGACGAACTGTCGAACAGGCCGTCGAGAAGCCCAACAACGCCGCCAATGCCAGTTTCCACTTTCTGTTCTTCATACTCCGAACCATTGGATTCTTTTCACAAAGATAGAAAAATTTTCCCCGGAACGAAAAAATCGGGCAAAAAGTTTTGAATCTCAAGCTTTTTTGTTTTACTTTGTCTTAATTTTATTACTATTAATACTATTTTCTATGACAGGCAAAGTAAAATGGTTCGATAGCAAGAAAGGCTACGGATTCATTACGACGGAGAACGGCAAGGAGATCTTCGTGCATTTCTCGGGCATCGTAAAGGAGGGTTTCAAATCCCTGAACGAAGGTCAGAAAGTTGAGTTCGAAATCGGCAACGGCGCCAAGGGCGAACAGGCCATCAACGTAACCGTGGTCGAGTAAAGCATACCCCCACCGGCCGTGTCGGCAACTCTCTCCGCCGACACGGCCGACACTCGCGGGACGTCCTCCAATTGGACGTCCTTTTTTTTGCCCGAATGAAAAAATAATCGTATTTTTGGGCGGCTGAAAGAATTATTAAGGATTTTTCAAAATCATAAAACCAATTAACCATGAAAGAAGCTATCGCAATTCTCACCGGTGGAGGTCCCGCTCCCGGCATGAACACCGTCGTCGGCAGCGTCGCCAAGACCTTCCTGCGCAAGGGTTACCGTGTCATCGGTCTCCACGAAGGTTACACCGGCCTGTTCAACCCCTCGCCCCGCACGGTCGATATCGACTACCCGATGGCCGACGGCATCTTCAACCAGGGCGGTTCGTTCCTGCAGATGAGCCGCTTCAAACCCACCGATGCCGATTTCGAAAACAACTTCAACCTCAAGTTCTTCACCGACAACAACATCAAATTGCTTGTAACGGTCGGTGGCGATGACACCGCATCGACGGCCAACCGCATCGCCAAGTTCCTCGAGGCCAAGAAGTACCCCATCGCCAACATCCACGTTCCGAAGACCATCGACAACGACCTCCCGCTGCCGAAGGGGACCCCGACGTTCGGTTACGAGTCGGCCAAGGACAAGGGCGCCGTCATCGCCCGCGCCGTCTACGTCGACGCCCGCACCAGCGGCAACTGGTTCGTACTGGCTGCCATGGGCCGCTCGGCCGGCCACCTGGCATTCGGTATCGGCGAGGCCTGCCACTACCCGATGATCGTCATCCCCGAGATGTTCGACAAGACCGAAATCACCGTCGAGAAGATCGTCAACCTCGTCATCTCGTCGATCATCAAGCGTAAGATCATGGGCATGGACTACGGTGCCGCCGTCATCTCCGAGGGTGTCTTCCACGCCCTGTCGGACGAGGAGATCCGCAAGAGCGGCGTTCACTTCACCTACGACGAGCACGGACACCCCGAGCTGGGCAAGGTTTCGAAGGCCCACATCTTCAACGAGATGATCGAGAAGAAGCTCAAGGAGCTCGGCATCAAGGTCAAGAGCCGTCCCGTGGAGCTCGGCTACGAGATCCGCTGCCAGACCCCGATCGCCTACGACCTGACCTACTGCTCGGAACTGGGTATCGGCGTGCACAAGCTCTTCTCCGAGGGCAAGACCGGCTGCATGGTCTATGTCGACTCGGAGGGCAACGTTTCGCCGCTCTACCTGAAGGATCTGCAGGATCCCACCACGGGCAAGATTCCGCCCCGTCTGGTCGACATCAAGTCGGACCGCTTCACGTCGGTGGTCGAGAATATCCTCAACGCCATCACGCCGGCCGACTACGAAGCCGCTAAGAAATATGTGGCCAATCCCGAGGAGTACGACTTCCACAAGATCCTGAACTGGAACTAGGAGTCTCACAACCCGCCATACGGATCCCGGAGCCTTTCGCAGGCCCCGGGATTTTTTTTGGGTGGGAGGACAGGCTGCGGGAAGAAAGGCCGGAACGGCTGGGAGTTGGGCTGAGGACCGGCCGCAGGGGCAGAATGCGAGGAGGCGCCCCCGGACGAGCGGATGAAAGGGGAGTCCAAGCAGCCAAGAGGGACAAACCGCGGACTCCGGTGAGGGCCACGGGCGTCGGTAATGGCCAGTGGCGCCAGTGAGGACCAGCGGGCGTCGGTGAGGACCGAGGGTGCCGTAAGGGCCGGTAAGGACGGGAGGGGTGACGCCGGCCGATCAGCGACGCCGGGCCGGTCAGTGACGCCGGGCCGGTCAGTGACGCCGGGCCGGTCAGTGACGCCGGGCCGGTCAGTGACGCCGGGCCGGTCAGTGACGCCGGGCCGGTCAGCGACGCCGGACCGGTCAGAAGAGTTCCGGCGCAGGGCTCAGCGGGTGAAAGGGGGCTGCAGGATGAAGATTGATCACCTCGCGGAGACGTGTCCGGGCCCTTTCGACGGTGTAGTATGTCCCGCCTTCGGGCAAACCGTCGTACCAGGCCACGACGACCTGTGCATGGGCGACCAGAAAGTCGTTGCGCCGGGCATAACAGCCGCGGTGGTACTCCTCGGAAAGGACCTCGATGCTGTCGGCCGCGGCCAGAATCCGCTCGTAGCGAAGGCGCTGGGCCGCTGGGAAGCGGGCCGCCTGATGGCGGAACGGAACGACGGCAACGAGCCGGACCTCCGCATGCCGCTGCCGCAGGAGCAGAACCGCCTCGGCCGCCGCGAGGTCGAACCCGACGGCCATACCGCTCAGAAAAGTCCGGAAGCCACGTTCGTAAAGCGCCTCGAGAGTCGGGAGCAACAGCTCGCGAGCTTCGTCACGATAGGTGCGATGGCCGGTGAAGGCGACACAGGTGCGCGGATTGAGGATCATACGATCAAAGATAGCGCTTTGGCCCGGAGTTTGCAAGAAAAACCGCTGAATTCAAAAACTTCAGCAACCATGAAAAACACAGGAATTGCCATCGTTTCGCTCGTGGGCGGGATGATCATCGGTTCGGCTCTGACAATGTTGTTCACGCCCCAGTCGGGGGCCGACCTACGCCGCAAGATCAAGAATTCGATCGACGACGAGATCGACCGCGTCAAGAACAAGCTCAGCGAGGTCGAGGAGCAGATCGAAGAGGCACGCTGCCGCTGCGAGGAGAATTAGCCCTCAAAAAACCGCACGATGGAGAGACACGCAACAGCCGAGGCACAAAACCGCGGCGACCGGGAGCGGCGGGAGCCCCGACGGGAGTTCCACACCCCGCCGCACCAGCCTCTCGGGCCATCCGAGAAGAAGACCGATTCGGACGACCCGAAGGAGCGTTCCACCCTCCGCAAAGAGCGGTCAGCCGGGCGTTTCGTAGTGGTCTTTCTGCTCTTCGGAACGCTGGTCGGCATCGCCCTGCTGCTGTTGCTGACGGCGCTGGTGGTCTGGCTCTCGCAGGTCACCGGATCGTTCATCGTCGCCACGTTGATCCTCGGCGGCGCCTTTGCCCTGCTGGCTGCGGGACTCTACCTGCTCACGATCCGCGAGGCCGTGGAGCAGATCCGCGCCCGGGCCGAAACGGTCTACGAGGTGGCACGCCTGGCCCGCACGGGCTACGAATGGCTCTCCGAAAAGATCTCGATGCTGATCGGCATCTACAATCTGCTGCGAAAAGGCTGAGAAAACCCGACAATCCGCCCGCCCGGGAGCCGGCCGCAAACGACCGAAAACGAAAAGCCGGTGCCTTTGACAGGCACCGGCTTTTTTCATCAGGCAACCCGCAGGCTGCCGTTCGACTATTTGCCGAAGTAACGCTTGTAGAGTCCTTCGAAGCCCTTGCCGTGACGAGCCTCGTCCTTGGCCATCTCGTGAACCGTATCGTGAACGGCATCGAGGTTCTCCTGCTTGGCCAGACGAGCCAGACGCATCTTGTCCTCGCAGGCGCCGCACTCGGCCTCCATACGCTTCTCGAGGTTGGTCTTCGTATCCCAAACCACCTCACCGATCAGCTCGGCGAACTTCGAAGCGTGCTCGGCCTCTTCCCAGGCGTAGCGCTTGTAAGCCTCGGCGATCTCGGGATAGCCCTCGCGATCGGCCTGACGGCTCATGGCCAGATACATGCCCACCTCGGTGCACTCGCCCATGAAGTGGTTCTGCAGACCCTCCCAGAGCTCCTTGCTGGCGCCCTTGCCGTCACCGATCTTGTGCTCGGTTACGAACTCCATCTTCGAGTCCGACTCAACAACCTCTACGAACTTGTCCTTACCTGCCTTGCACATCGGGCACTGCTCGGGTGCCTCGGGACCTTCGTGAATGTACCCGCATACGGTACAACGCCATTTCTTTGCCATAATCTTTTGTACTATTAAAAGGTGTGTTAATTGCTTTTTGTTTGTTTGTCATGCAAAGATAAGAAGAGATTTCGATTTTTGTATAAAAATTCGATTGTCTTTTCTGATCGCATGATAAGCGCAGCTTATACGGGGAGGGATCAGCCCCGGCGGTCGATCACCTCCTCGATCTGCGCCACATCCACGGAATCCTTGACCAGCACCCGTTTGTTGCGGTCCAGAAGGTAGAGCGCCGGAATGGCGTGCAGGTCGTAGAGCAGTTCATTGCGGATCACGCATCCCTTGTCGTAGGCATTGATCCACGACGCGGGCATCTCATCGCGATAGGCGCGCCACTCCGAGAGATCCTCGTCGGGATAGATGGCCAGCACCTGAAGCCGGCCGTGTTCGATCATCTCCGTGAGCATCGGCGACGAAGAGATCGCTTCGCGGATTTCGCGGCACATGGCACACCCCGGATTGTTGATGAACAGCAGCACATACTCGGCATCCAGTCCGTAGAGCGTGCCGCTGCGTCCCGAAGCCAGCGTATAGCGGAAGTCGTTGGCCGGCTGACCGAGGCGGTTCTGCCGGGCGATCTGCAGATCATACTGCGGGGCGATGCGCTCGTACTCGTCGTACCACGGAGCGCGCAGCTGCGCCTCGAGCACCGGGATATAGAATTCGTCGTTGCGCAGCGGCGAGTTGGGGTCGTGCAGCACCACCTCGGCCATCTTCGAAAAGTAGTCGAGCATCCGCCGCGAGGTCGAGGCACGCCGCATGAGCGAATCCATCGGAGCGCCGTCCGTCGGGCGGCCGCCGAGCAGAACGACATAGCGGGCATAGGCCTCAAAGAGCTGCGACGAGTCGACCCGGGTCAGGAAGAGCGTATCGGAGAAGTTGAAGCGGTCCCAATAGTGCCAGCGGAGCCACTCCTGCTGTTCGGCCGCCGAAAGGCGCGAAGGCGGAATGGCCGGCAGGAAGACGGCCGGTTGCGGGGCCGCGGCATCGGAAGCGGGCGCCTTGCGGCGGCGTCCGCATGAGGTCATCACCACCAGCATGCACAACAGAAGGATCGAGAGTCGTTTCATTGTTTGTTTCAAGCGTTTTGGTCCTGAAGAACAAATATACGCATTTCCGGCGACAATTCCACAACCGAGGGTTCCAAAAGCCGCACCATGCGTTTTTTGCACGGTAGTTGCAACCCTTCGAGGCGACAAAACTCAAATCAAACCATTATGGATGTAAAGAAAACTACCACTTCCACGGGCTTCAAGCTGAGCGTCATGACCCTGGCGATCATGAACGTGACGGCCGTGGTGAGCCTTCGCGGGCTACCGGCCGAGGCGGTCTACGGACCCTCGTCGGCCTTCTACTACCTCTTTGCCGCGATCGTCTTCCTGATCCCCACGGCAATGGTTGCCGCCGAACTGGCCGCCATGTTCTCCGACAAGCAGGGAGGCGTCTTCCGCTGGGTGGGCGAGGCGTTCGGGGCCCGCACGGGCTTCCTGGCCATCTGGCTGCAGTGGATCGAATCGACGATCTGGTACCCCACGGTGCTCACCTTCGGCGCCGTGACCATCGCCTTCATCGGCACGAACGAGCCCCACGACATGTCGCTCGCCTCGAACAAGGTCTTCACCCTCTGCATGGTGATGGCCATCTACTGGATCGCCACCTTCATCGCCCTGAAGGGCCTCGACTGGGTGGGCAAGATCAGCAAATGGGGCGGCATGATCGGAACGATCATTCCGGCCGGACTGCTCATCGTCCTGGGCGTGGTCTACATCGCCTCCGGGGGCCACAACAACATGGACATGTCGCAGGGTTTCTTCCCCGACCTGTCGAAATTCGACAACCTGGTGCTGGCCAGCAGCATCTTCCTCTTCTACGCCGGCATGGAGATGATGGGCATCCACGTCATGGATGTCAAGAATCCATCGAAGAACTATCCGCGGGCGATCATCATCGGCTCGCTCGCCACGGTGGCCATCTTCGTGCTGGGGACCTTCTCGCTGGGCTTCATCATCCCGGCCAAGGACATCAGCCTCACACAGTCGCTGCTCATCGGCTTCGACAACTACTTCAAGTATCTGCACCTGTCGTGGGCCGGTCCGATCATCGCCATTGCCCTGATGTTCGGCGTACTGGCCGGCGTGCTGACCTGGGTGGCCGGCCCCTCGAAGGGTATCTTCGCCGTCGGCAAGGCGGGCTACCTGCCCCCCTTCTTCCAGAAGACCAACCGCGCCGGCGTACAGCGCAACATCCTGCTCATCCAGGGCGCCATCGTCACGCTGCTGGCCCTTCTGTTCGTGGTGATGCCCTCCGTGCAGTCGTTCTACCAGATCCTCTCGCAGCTCACCGTGCTGCTCTACCTGATCATGTACATGCTGATGTTCTCGGCGGCCATCGTTCTGCGCTACAAGATGAAGCAGGCCCAGCGCCCCTTCCGCCTGGGCCGCAGCGGGAACGGCCTGATGTGGCTCATCGGACTGGTCGGCTTCTTCGGTTCGCTGCTGGCCTTCGTGCTGAGCTTCGTACCGCCCAGCCAGATCTCCACGGGCAGCAATACGGTGTGGTATTCGGTGCTGGTCATCGGCTGTCTGGTCGTCGTGGCCATTCCGTTCGTCATCTACGCAATGCGCAAACCTTCGTGGCGTGATCCGCAGGCCGCCGCCGAGTTCGCCCCCTTCCACTGGGAGCAGCCCGCCCCGAAGGCTTTCCCCGCTTCGGACAAGACTCCAACCGATAAAAACAACCGACAATAAACCATACGCACCATGATTCGTAAAATCGACAAAAAGACGGTCGGCGAGGTCCTCCGGGCGGCCTACGACCACTGCAAGAGCGAAACCAGCGGCAAGAATGCCGACTATATTCCCTTTCTGAAGAACGTGCCGTCGACGCTCTTCGGCATCGCAGCCACGCTGCCCGACGGCTCGCTTCTGACGGTCGGCGACACCGACTACCGCTTCGGCATCGAATCCGTGTCGAAGGTCCCGACGGCACTGCTCGTCATGGAGCAGTACAGCGACCGCGAGGTGCTGCACAAGATCGGCGCCGACGCCACGGGACTCCCCTTCAACTCGATCATGGCCATCCTGCTCGAGAACGACCACCCCTCCACGCCGCTGGTCAACGCCGGAGCCATCGCAGCCTGTTCGATGGTCAAACCCGCAGGCGACAGCACGGGCAAGTGGCGCGCGATCGTCGACTTTCTCACGGCGCTGGCCGGATCGCCCGTCGAGGTGATCGACGAGCTCTACCGCTCCGAAAGCGACACCAACTTCAACAACCGCTCGATCGCCTGGCTGCTGAAGAACTACAACCGCATCTACGACCAACCCGAAATGGCGCTGGATCTCTACACGCGGCAGTGTTCGATCGGCGTGACGGCCGCACAACTGGCCACCGTGGCGGCGACGATTGCCAACGGCGGAGTCAATCCGCAGACGGGCAAACGGGTCTTCCGCGCCGAGCTGACGCCGCGCATCGTCTCGCTGATGGCCACCGTGGGCTTCTACGAACACACGGGCGACTGGCTCTTCCAGACGGGGCTTCCGGCCAAATCGGGGGTCGGCGGCGGCATCATGGGCGTCGTACCGGGCGTCATGGGTCTCGCCTCCTTCGCACCCCCGCTCGACTCGGCCGGCAACTCCGTCCGGGCGCAGAAGGCCCTGGCCTACATCGCCCGTGAACTGGACCTCAACCTCTTCGGCACCACCCGCTGCATGGTGACCACTCCGGCCTCGGCCGAGGTCTGACGCCGCTGCCGCAATCCGAAACGGGCCGGCAGGGGCTCGACGCCCCGGAATTCCCGGACGCACCGCCTCTCTGCCCCTCCACACAAACGAAAGAGCCGCAACCCTTCGCAGGGCTGCGGCTCTTCTTCGTATCGGCATCCGCCGCGGGAGGAGGGCTAAAGCGTCTCCGCCTCGACACCCTTGAACAGGGCGACATCCTCCGGCGTGGAGTTCATTACGTAAGTGTAGGCCTCGGTGATCTTGCCCTCGGCCAGTTTGGCGAAGATGCGGGCCGAAGCCTCGTACTCCGTCGCCTTGCCGGCCTGACGGGCCAGCAGGTAGCCGATGATGATGTGACCGGCCGTCTCGACCAGTCGGCGGGCATGGAAATCCTTGAAGCCCTGGGCCTCCTTCTCGCCGGCCTCGACGTGAGCCACCATCTCCGTAAACTTCACCGTCAGAGCCTTGAGCCTGGCAACCACCGGAGCCATCGTCTCCGCATACTCCTCGGCGGCATAGCGGCCGATCTGCTCGACGAACGTACCCTTCGTCACGGCGTTGATCGCCGCCACGACCTGCAACTGCGACGTACCCTCGTAGATGTTCATGATACGGGCGTCGCGGTACAGCCGCTCGCAGGGGTAATCCTTCATGAAGCCCGAACCGCCGTGGATCTGGATGGCGTCGTAGGCCAGCTGGTTGGCATACTCCGACGAGAAGAGCTTCACCAGCGGCGTGAAGCCGTCGGCCAGACGGTTGTAGAACTTCATCTCCTGGCGCTCTTCGGGCTCCAGCGAGCGCTCGTGCGAGATGTGCGAGTACTGCTTGTAGACCTCGACGAAGCGAGCCGTCTCATAGAGCAGCGCACGGGCACCCTGCAGCTTGGCCTTCATGTTCGAGAGCATCTCCGAAACGGCGGTGAACTCGATGATCGGTTTGCCGAACTGTGCACGCTCGTGGGCATACTTCAGCGCCTCGCGGTAAGCAGCCTCGCACAGACCCACCGACTGGGCTCCGATACCCAGACGCGCGGCATTCATCAGCGACATGACGTACTTGATCAGACCCATCTTCCGATCGCCGACCAGCTGGGCCGGAGCGTTCGTGAAGACCAGTTCGCACGTCGGCGAGCCCTTGATACCCAGCTTGTTCTCGATGCGGCGCACCTTCACGCCGCCGTCGCGCTTGTCATAGACGAGCATCGACAGACCGCGGGCGTCGGTCGTTCCCTCCTCCGTACGGGCCAGGACGAGCGAAACCTCGCCGTCGCCGTTCGTAATGAAACGCTTCACGCCGTTGAGCAGCCACGTCTGCCGCTCCTCCGACCAGGTGGCCTTCAGCATCACCGAACCCAGATCCGAACCGGCATCGGGCTCCGTGAGGTCCATGGCGCACGTCGCACCGGCCGAAACCCACTTCAGGTATTTCTCCTTCTGCTCCTCCGAAGCGAACTCGTTGAGCGTCTCGGCGCAGTCCTGCAGTCCCCAGATGTTCTCGAAGCTGGCATCGGCGCGGGCCACCATCTCGTTGGCCATAACGAAGCAGATCAGCGGGAAGTTCAGACCGTCGTACTTGCGCGGGAGAGTCATGCCGCTCAGTCCGGCATCAACCACGGCCTTCATGTTCTCGACCGTTCCCGAAGCATACTCCACGTGGTCGTTCACCACGCGCGGACCCTCGTGGTCGACACCCTCGGCATTGGGCGCGATGACGTCGCCGCACACCTGGCCGGCAATCTCCAGCACGCGACGGTAGTTGTCCATCGCATCGTCGAAATCCTGCGGCGCGTAGTCGTAGAGATCCTTCTCGGCGAAACCGCGCTCCTTCAGCTCCACGATCTTCCGCATCAGCGGGTGATCGAGCTGGAACTGCAAATCCTTGTTATCTGAAAAGAAATTAGCCATTACTTCGAGTTTTGCTTGTAGTATTTGATCATCTTGGGGATAATTTCGTTGACGTCGCCCGTGATGGCGTAGTCGGCGATCTTGTTGATCGGGGCATCGGGATCGGTGTTGATCGAGATGACCATCGACGACTGGTCCATACCGGCCGTGTGCTGGATCTGCCCCGAGATGCCGCAGGCGATGTAGAGTTTCGGACGCACCGTGACGCCGGTCTGGCCGACCTGACGCTCATGCTCCGTGAAACCGGCGTCGACCGCCGCACGGCTGGCACCCACCTCGGCACCCAGCACGTCGGCCAGATCGTAGACCAGTTTGAAATTCTCCTTCGAACCCATGCCGTAACCGCCGGCCACGATGATCGAAGCCCCCTTGATATCGATCTTGCGCTCCTCGATCTGACGGTCGATGATCTTCACCGCAAGGTCCGTATCCTTGACGAACCGGCGCCAGTCGATCGTCTTCACCTCGCCCTTGCCCGGCTGGGCGGCATACTCCTTGCGCATGACGCCCTCGCGGACGGTGGCCATCTGCGGACGGTGATCCGGGTTGACGATCGTGGCGATGATGTTGCCGCCGAAGGCCGGACGGATCTGGTACAACAGGTTGGTGTACTCCTTGCCGGTCTTGGCATCCTTGTGGTCACCGATAACGAGCTGCGTGCAGTCGGCAGTCAGACCGCTGTGCAGCGCCGACGAAACGCGCGGCGCAAAGTCGCGGCCCACGGGCGTGGCGCCGAACAGGGCAATCTGCGGCTTCTCCTGCTCGATCAGCCCGCACATGACCGACGTATGGGGCAGCGTGCGGAAGGGCTCGAAGATCTCGTCGTCGGCCACCCACACCGTATCGGCTCCATATTTGGCCAGCTCCTTCTCCAGACCGGCCACGTTGTGACCCAGCACGACGGCATCTAGCTTCACGCCCAGCGTCGAGGCCAGTTCGCGGCCCTTGGTCAGCAGTTCGAGACTCACATCGGCGACCTTGCCGCCCTCCATCTCGATATATACGAATACGTTGTTCATCTCAGTGCGCATTAACCGAGCGTGTGGCTCGCAATAAGTTCAACCATCAGTGAATTGATATCCTCGTCCGACGAGGTGAGGCGTTTGGCCTCCTTGGCGGCGAAGACCACGTTCTCGATCTTCTTGACCTTCGTCGGCGAACCCTGCAGACCCAGCTGCGCGGGATCGGGGTTGACGTCGGCGGCAGCCCACTCGACGATCTGCAGATAGGGCTTCGCGGCGGCACGTTGTGCGGCGGGCGAATCGGGTGCTGCGGCGATCTCCGAACCGGCCAGCGCACCCTTGTACTTCATCACGCGCTTGGCGTTGCGCGGGCGGCACTCGGCAGCCGAAGCGTTGACCGTCACCACGGCCGGAATCGGGCACTCGACCGTCTCGACACCGTGCTCCAGACGGCGCTTGATCACCAGCGAGTGCTCCTTGACGTCGAGGATCTCCTCGGCGTAGGTCACCTGCGGCAGACCGAGCTTCTCGGCCACCTGGGGACCGACCTGGGCCGTATCGCCGTCAATAGCCTGACGTCCGGCGAAGATCACGTCGGGCTGAATCTTCTTCAGGGCACACGACAGGGCGTAGGAGGTTGCCAGCGTATCGGAGCCGGCGAACTCGCGGCCCGAAAGCAGGTAGCCGCCGTCGGCACCGCGGAACAGGGCATCACGGATGATGTCGGCGGCACGCTGGGGGCCCATCGTCAGAATGTGGACCGTCGATCCTTCGACGCGGTCCTTGAGCCGCAGAGCGGCCTCGAGGGCATTGAGGTCCTCGGGATTGAAAATGGCCGGGAGTGCCGCACGATTGACCGTACCTTCGGGGGTCATCGCGTCCTTGCCCACGTTGCGGGTATCGGGCACCTGTTTGGCCAGAACCAGAATTTTAAGGTTTTGCAACATATTGAATTTAAGTCGAATGTTTTTCTTGGTTGTTTCGTTCGCAACAGCGGAGAGAACATCGGATCGACGCGCGGAACCGGATCGGAAACCCGCCTCCGTTCCACCAGGTCGAGGCGCAGGACCGGATCGGAAGCCCGTCGTCGGAGCCTTCGTCCGAAGCGCTGAGCCGGATCGGAAACCCTCCACCCTTCGGCCGCCTATAAAACGGGCTTCTAAGCCCGCGGACGGACGATGGTTTCACCGCGGTCAGGGCCCACGGAGATGATCCGCACGGGCACGCCGGTCTGGTGCTCGATGAACTCCACGTAACGCTTGAAGGCCTCGGGGAACTCCTCGTAGGTGCGGCACTTGCGCAGGTCACACTTCCAGCCCTCGAACTCCGTGTAGACGGGCTTCAGGTCATCGGTAATCGTATAGGGGAACTCCGCGGTGCGGCGGCCGCCGATCTCGTAGGCTGTAGCGATCTTGATCGTATCGAAATCGTTCATCACGTCGGACTTCATCATGATGAGCTGCGTCACACCGTTGATCATGATCGAATACTTCAGGGCCACCATGTCGAGCCATCCGCAGCGGCGGCGACGTCCCGTCACGGCACCGAATTCATGACCGATGTTGCTGAGTTTCTCGCCTGTCTCGTCGAAGAGCTCCGTGGGGAAGGGGCCGCTGCCCACACGGGTGCAGTAGGCCTTGAAGATGCCGTAGACGTCGCCGATGCGGCTGGGCGCAACACCCAGACCCGTGCAGACGCCTGCGCAGACCGTATTCGACGAGGTGACGAAGGGATAGGAGCCGAAATCGACGTCGAGCAGCGTGCCCTGTGCCCCCTCGGCCAGAATGGCCTTGTCCTGAGCCAGGCAGTCGTTGACGAAATACTCGCTGTCGATAATGTGGAAACGGCGGAGGTACTTCACGGCGTCGAACCACTGGGCCTCGAGTTCGGTGATGTCGTACTTGTAGTCCAGACTGCGGAGGATCCGTTCGTGACGGGCCTTGGCCGCAGCGTAGATCTTCTCGAAATCGGGGCTCAGCAGGTCGCCCACACGCATGCCGTTGCGGCTGACCTTGTCCGTATAGGTCGGGCCGATGCCCTTGCCCGTGGTGCCGATCTTGGCACTGCCCTTGGCGGCCTCGTAGGCGGCGTCGAGGATGCGGTGAGTCGGCAGAATGAGGTGGGCCTTTTTCGAGATGCAGAGCTGTTGGGTGATGTCATGGCCGCTCTTGGCGAGCTCTTCGGCCTCGGCCCGGAACAGGATGGCATCGAGCACTACGCCGTTGCCGATGATGTTGGTCTTGCCGCCCTGGAAGATTCCCGAGGGGATCGAACGGAGCACGTATTTTTCCCCGCCGAACTCCAGCGTATGACCGGCATTGGGGCCGCCCTGGAAGCGGGCTACCACCTCGTAATGGGGCGTAAGCACGTCCACGACCTTACCCTTGCCCTCGTCACCCCACTGGAGGCCGAGGATCACGTCTACTTTTTTCATTGTATCCGAATCAATTTATTGGTTACAAAAGTTTTTTGCTTCCAAAGATACAAAATAATCCGCGAAAAGCACAATTGCCCGGACGGGACTTTTCAACAAATTATAAAAAAAGGGCCCCGACGGAGCGTGTTTCCCCGTCGAGGCGTGTAAGAATCAGAGACAGACGGCCGCACCAATCGGGCCCAGGCCGGACTTCTCCCCCGCTGCTGCGGCTATACGGGCATTCTCGCAACCGCCGACCCTGTTATCCGGGCCCCACGCAACCGCCAACCCTGCTATCCGGGCTCCACGCAACCGCCGTCCGGCCCCCGACCTGCGGCGTAAATCCGCCCGTGTCTCCGCGCTACCGTTCGACCAGCGAGGTAATGCCGTCGAAACGGATGCTCTGGGTGGCCATGCGGCAGTAGACCGTGGTCAGATCGGAATTCGCGCGTACATCGGCCTGAAGCGTCGCGGCGCAGGTCGACAGATCGAGCGTCTGCAAGGCGTTGCCCCGCGCATCGAGCGTCACGAGCGAGGTATTCGACGTGAGGTCCAGCTCCGCCAGCGCATTCTCCGAGCAGTCCAGCCACACCAGCGCACGCAGATCCTCCACATCGAGCCACACGAGATCGTTTTCCCGGCAGTCGAGGCGCGAAAGATGCGCACAAGCGGTCAGATCCAGCTCCGTGAGGGCGTTTCCCGAGCAATCGAGCCGCTCAAGATTGACGAATTCCCGCAGATCCGCGAGCGAAGCGATCCCTTCACCCGGGCACGCGATCTCCCGCACGCGCTGCGCTTCGTAGCGCGAGATGCGTGAATCGTTGTCCAGATCGAAGCGTTCGAGACAGAACGCCTCGAAGCGTTTGTCGAAAAAGGTGAGGTATACGTATCGGTTCCGCTCGTCACTGTCGCGATCGGCCAGGCCGCACGAAGAGGCAAGCAACGAGAGCAGGACGGGCAGCAGGCGCAGGCGCCGCACCGTGTCAGATGTCCACATCATCGTCCGACGATTCGGAGAGATCCGATGCATCGTCATCGCCCCCCTGCAGTTCGTCGGCCCCCTTCAGATCGTCGTCGTAGTAATCCTTGTCGTCGTCATCCTGCGCCGAGTCGTCGATCTTCACGTCGATCTTGATCATATAGGCCACATCGTCCGTGTCAAAGGGCACGGCATAAAAAAAACCACCGTTGGGTTTGTCTACGCGAATCATCGAATCGGTGAATCCCAGCGGATATTTCTCCTTGACAGCCTCCTGCATTTCGGGGGTCAGATTGTGGAAACTCGTTACGATATGTTTCTTTGCCATATTCTGTTTAGCCATCGTTGTGGTGCGAAATTTTCTGCAAGTATAAGCAAAATTTGAATATCGCACCACATCTGCAATTTTTTTTTGCATTTTTTTTGTTTTAGCCCCTTGTTCCGAGCAAAATATGTAACTTTACGCACGTTATTCCATAGGTATGATACGCGAACGCATCGAGGAGCTGCGCCGCCAGCTCGAACTGCACAACTACAAATATTACGTCGAAAACAACCCCGAAATTTCGGATTTCGAGTTCGATACGATGATGCGCGAACTCCAGGACCTGGAGCGCGAACACCCCGAATATGCCGATCCCAATTCGCCGACGATGCGCGTCGGGAGCGACCTGACGTCGGAGTTCGCCACCGTGCGCCACCGCTACCCGATGCTCTCGCTCGGGAACACCTACTCGCTCGACGAACTGCACGAATTCATCGAACGCATCGAACGCGAGGCCGGTCCCACGGACTATGTCTGCGAGCTGAAATTCGACGGCACGGCCATCTCGCTCACCTACGACAACGGCGCACTGACGCAGGCCGCCACGCGCGGCGACGGCGTCACGGGCGACGACGTGACGGCCAACGTCCGCACCGTACGCTCCGTACCGCTGCACCTGCGCAACGGCGACTGGCCGGCCCATTTCGAGATCCGGGGCGAGATCCTCATGCCCTACGCCTCGTTCGACCGTCTGAACGCCGAACGCGAGGCCAACGGCGAGCCGCTCTTCGCCAATCCGCGCAACGCCGCTGCCGGGACGCTCAAGCAGCAGTCGTCGGCCGTCGTGGCACGCCGCGGTCTGGACTGCACGCTCTACCAGCTGGCGGGCGACAACCTGCCCTTCCGCACCCACTGGGAGAGTCTTCAGAAGGCCCGCGAGTGGGGCTTCAAGATCTCGGACCACATGCGCATCTGCCACAACGTGGCCGAGGTCGACGACTTCATCCGCTACTGGGATACGGCCCGCCACGGGCTTCCCTTCCCGACCGACGGCGTGGTGATCAAGGTCAACGACTTCGCCGTACGCCGCCAGCTGGGCTTCACGGCCAAGGCCCCGAAGTGGGCCGTAGCCTACAAGTTCAAGGCCGAACAGGCCCTCACGCGCATCGACAGCGTCTCGTTCCAGGTGGGCCGCACGGGGGCCATCACACCGGTGGCCAACCTCGAGCCCGTGCTGCTGGCCGGCACCACCGTGCGCCGGGCCACGCTCCACAACGCCGAGCAGATGGCGCGGCTCGACATCCGCCCGGGCGACATGGTCTACGTCGAAAAGGGGGGCGAGATCATCCCCAAGATCACGGGCGTCGACCTCTCGCAGCGTCCGGCCGACAGCCAGCCCTTCCGCTACATCGACCGCTGCCCCGTATGCGGCACGCCGCTGGTGCGCTACGAGGGCGAAGCCAAACACTACTGCCCGAACCAGAGCGGCTGCCGTCCGCAGATCATCGGCCGCATCATCCACTTCATCCGCCGCAAGGCCCTCGACATCGAGGGGCTGGGCGAGGAGACCGTCGAACTGCTCTACGATAACGGGCTGGTGCGCACCGTGGCCGACCTCTACGACCTGCGCGCCGAACAGCTCTCGCCGCTGCCGCGCCTGGGCGAAAAGTCGGCCGAGAACATCATCCGTTCGATCGAGCGCTCGAAGGAGGTCCCCTACGCACGGGTGCTCTTCGGACTGGGCATCCGTTTCGTGGGCGAGACCACGGCCCGCTATCTGGCCGACCATTTCCGCTCGCTGGAGGGGCTGATGCAGGCCTCGCGCGAGGAGCTGGTCGAGGCCGAGGAGATCGGCCAGCGCATCGCCGACTCGATTCTCGAATACTTCGCCGATGCGGCCAATCTGGAGATCATCCGCCGGCTGCGGGCCGCCGGGCTGCAGTTCGAGACCGCGGAGCGCAAGCTGGCCTCGGAGGCGCTGGCCGGGAAGAGTTTCGTCGTCTCGGGGCGCTTCTCGCGCAGCCGCGACGAGATGAAGGCGCTGATCGAATCGCACGGGGGGCGCAATCTGGCCGCCGTCTCGGGCAACGTCGACTACATCGTCGCCGGCGAGAAGATGGGGCCCGCCAAACTCAAGAAGGCCGAGAAGCTCGGCATCCGCATCATCGACGAGGAGGAGTTCTTCCGGATGATCAACGGCGAGGGAGCCCCTGCCACGCAGGCTCAACCTGTCCCGGTGGCGGAGGCGCAACCGTCGGCAGAATCCGGCACATCCGCAGCCCCGGCCACGGATCCGCTCCCGAAGAGCGCGCCGCAGCCGGGCGCCGACACGCAATCCGGCAAGGGCGCGGAACAGCGTCTTTTTGACTAAGAGCCGAAAACCGTAAACAATAAAAAAGAGACCTATATGACACAGCACAAACTGGCCGGCGTAGGCGCCGCCATGATCACCCCCTTTACACGGGAGGGAAGGGTCGACTACGAAGCCCTGGCCCGCATGATTGACTACGTGATCGAGGGCGGCGTGGACTACATCGTCGCCCTGGGGACGACGGCCGAAACCCCGACCCTCTACATGCCCGAACGGGCCGTGATCGCCATGTTCATCACCAACCAGATTGCCGGGCGCGTGCCGCTGGTGATGGGTTGCGGCGGCAACTCGACGTCGGAGGTGCTGGACCAGCTGCGCGAATTCGACCTGCGCGGCGCCGATGCCATCCTGAGCGTGACGCCCTACTACAACAAACCCTCGCAGGAGGGGCTCTACCAGCACTTCCGCACCATTTCGGAGCACTCGCCCCTGCCGGTGATCCTCTACAACATCCCGGGTCGCTCGGGGGTCAACATGACCGCCGAAACGACGCTGCGCATCGCCCGCGACTTTCCCAACATCATCGGCATCAAGGAGGCCTCGGGCAAGATCGACCAGATGCAGCGGATTCTCGACCAACGTCCCGAAGGGTTCCTCGTGCTGTCGGGCGACGACGGCATGGCCATCGAGCTGATGCGTCGCGGCGGCGACGGCGTGATCTCGGTGGCGGCCAACGCCTTTCCCGGGCGCTTCATGAGCTGCATCAACCACGCCAAGAGGGGCGACTTCGAGGCGGCCGACCGCGAGTACGAGGCACTCGACGAGGCCGTCAAGGCGCTCTTCGAGGAGGGCAACCCCGTCGGGGTGAAATGCGCCCTCTCGGTGATGGGGATTATCGGCGACACGATGCGCCTGCCGCTCGTTCCGGGCACGGAGCACCTGCGTGAACGATTCAAAAGCCTGATCGCGAGATACGATTTGCGCTGATTTTGCGTTCCTATCGGAAAACAACCGACATGAAACGACTTCTGTTGCTGCTTACGCTGCTCGTGCCGCTGCTCGCCGCGGCGCGCGTCCCCGACGAGGAGATGATCCTCGACCGGACGCTCGATGCCGAATCGCCGTTCTACTATCCGGCCCTCATGCTGCGCTACAATGCCGGCGATGCGACACTCACCGACGAGGATTACTACTATCTCTATTACGGCTTCGCCTACCGCGACGAGTACAAGCCGCTGGCCACGAATCCCGATCTGGACAAGATGCTGCTGCTCATCGCCGGTATCGACCCCGAGAAACCGGACGTGGCGACGCTCGAATCGCTCGTCTCGCTGGGCAACGACGCCCTGGCCCGCGATCCGTTCAGCCCGAAGATCCTCAACATGATGTCGTTCGCCTACGGGGCACTGGGCGACAAGGTGCGCGAGAAGGCCTATGCCGACCGCATGAACGGCATACTGCGCACGATCATCGACTCGGGCGACGGATTCACCGAAAAGACCCCGCGCCACGTGCTGATGTTCGACCATGCGCTCGACGTGCTGGCCGCCGAGGAGCTCTCCTACGGCAAGGCACGCATCATCAGCCGCACCGTGGAGTTCGTGCCGCTGCTCACGCCCTACGTCGTCGACGGAAAGAAACGCAAGGGATTCTACTTCGATTTCGGGCGCGTCTACTGGAACAAGCCCGAAGGCTATACCTACAAACGTGACCGGACATGGCAATTCAACAACCTCAAACCCCGCACCTACAAATGATGAAATACCTGTTCCGTGCCGCAGCGGTGAGACGGTCGCTGCTGGCTCCCCTGCTGCTGACCGTCGTGCTGCTTTCGGACGCCTGCTCCAGGCAGGAGGAGTCGGGCTACAACCCGCCCGCAATGGCCGACCGCTGCGTGGTACTCTACATGCCGGGGCGCAACCTGGACAACTTCTACCGGCAGAACCTCGACGGAATCGTCCGGGCCGTCAGCGCCACCGTCCCGGGCAACGGACGGATGCTGGTCTGCTGGCAGCCCGACAATTCGCGGACGGCGGTCCTGCAGGAGATCTACTACAACACCCGGTCGCGCCAGTGCGAGACCCTGACCCTGAAGGAGTACGGCACCTTCGCGGCGGAGAGCCCGTCGAGTGTTGCGGCACTGCTCGCAGATGCCGTGGCGGCGGCCCCCGCCCGGCAGTACGGGCTCATCATCGGCTGCCACGGCAAGGCGTGGATTCCGGCCTCGAGCGGTGCCCTGCCGCGTTCGCGACGGGCGGGCGGTGCGGCGGCCGATGTCTGGACTCCCGCCGCAGGGGCCAAACCGACGCGTTCGTTCGGCGATACGGGTCACGAGCTCGACATCACGGAGCTGGCCTCGGTGCTCGAGGCCCTGCCGTTCCGCTTCGACTACCTGATCTTCGACGACTGCTTCATGGCCAACATCGAGACGCTCTACGACCTGCGCCACGCGACCGACTATGTCGTGGCCTCACCCTGCGAGATCATGGCCGCAGGATTCCCCTACGACCGGATCCTCCCACACCTGTTCGACGACGAGGAGCTGCGGCCGCAACTGGGTGAGATCTGCCGCGAATTCTGGAACTTCTACCAGAACGACTGGAACACGATCTCCGGGAACGAACAGTCGGGCTGCATCTCGCTCACGGTGATGTCGGAACTTGAGGCACTGGCCTCGGAGATGCGACGGGTGGTCGAGGCGCCGAAAACCGACTTCGAGCTCTCCGAACTCCAGTATTACAAGGGAGGCACCACGAAACTCTTCTACGATCTGGGCCACTACGTCCAACTGAGCTGCGGCGACCAGGGGACGATCGACACTTTCGAGGCACAGTTGGAGCGGGCCGTACCCTCGGAGTACCGCTTCCACACGCCCAGCTACTATTCTGCCTACAACAACCTCCTCAACCCGATCACCTGCTACACGGGAATTACGACCAGCGAGCCCGAAACCACCGAGCCCTATGCTTCGGATTTCCGGCACACCTCCTGGTATCTGGCCACCCACTGACGGGGTGCGGCGCGGAGGCAGGCAAGTTACAAACGCGAAAATCCGACTCCCTTCAAGTTACGATTCGAAAGCAAAACATATCATAAAGCGTTCAAAGCGCCTAAAAAAAGGGACCCACCCCCCCCAAAAAACGACTTGTAAGCGACTCTTTCCGAAGGGTCGCTTATAGTTTTATCGGACGGCCGCCCGACCAAACCAGCGACACAACAAGCTAAGTAGCAGGAAAATAGCAATCAAAACTCTTCTGGCAAGCGGCCCTAAAGCACAAAAAAATATCGGAAAGGCGCATTATTTTAATTTTTTATTTATACATTTGTAGGCAAACAGCAACGCGCCATGATCTCCCCGACCTTAGAAGAGCTCTTCAATGCACACTTCCGCAGTGCCGCCTACGTGGCCGAGGAGATCGTGCACTCGAAGTCCGCAGCCGAGGATATCGTGCAGGACGTCTTCGTCAAACTGGCCCGCATGGACCTCTCGAAAATCAACTCCCCGACCAAGTACCTCTACCGTTGCGTGCGCAACGCCGCCCTGGACTACGCCTCCACCCACCGCCTGCGCCGCTGGGAGGAGCTCAACGGAAAGGAAGTGATCGCCGACGAGGTGAATTTCGACCTCAGCCGCGACGACGTCGAACGCGCAAACCAACTCCACCGGCTCTATCAGGCCATCGAACGGCTCTCGGAACAGTCGCGCAAGGTCGTCAAGCTGATCTGCCTGAACAACTACTCCTATGCCGATGCCGCCTCCGAACTGGGCGTTTCGCTGGCAACCATCAAGACACACATGTACCGTTCGATCAAGGCTTTGCGGAAGTTCATGGCCTTGTTCATCTTCTGAATGCGATTTTTTGCTGCATTTTTTTCCGAAAAACTGTAAGGAGTTTCCCCCCGAACCGGGTCTGTTAAGTAAAGGCCCGAACGCATGGAAAACACCCCCATCGACCGACTGCTGCACGACTACATCTCCGGACGGATCTCGCCCGAAGGGATGCAGGAACTCGAAGCATGGAGCCGCGAGTCCGAAGAGAACCGCCAGATCCTCGACCTGATCGACGGCAACTCGGACCTCGGGAGCGAACTCTCGCGGATGTACCGCTACGAGAAGGAGCGCGTCTGGCAGGCCATCTGCGAAGAGGACCGTCGCTACATGCGTCGCAAGCGCTTCTTCCGCACCGTGCGTGCGTGTGCCGCCGTTCTGCTGCTCGTCGGGGTGTTCGTCAGCGGCGCCCTGCTCTACGAGGCCCGGGAGCGGCTGGACCCCAACCGCAACCACCTGCCCACCACCGTCGAACCCGGCACGCACCGCGCCGTACTGGAACTCTCCACCGGAGAAGTCGTCGCCCTGACGGACACGCTCCGTACCGAACTCCGCGAACGGAACATGCGCATCGAAATCGACGGCGACCGCATCGCCTACCGCGCCCCCGAAGCCTCCGAAACTCCCGAAACGAGGAAAAACACCGAATCCGTACCGATGGAGGAGGTATTCAATACGGTCCGCGTACCCCAGGGCGGAGAGTACACGCTGACGCTCAGCGACGGAACCCGGGCCTGGATCAACGCCGAATCGAGCATCACCTATCCGCTGCATTTCGGCCGCGAACGCCGCGTCACTGTCTGCGGCGAGGTCTTCTTCGAGGTGGCCCACGACGCCCGGCACCCCTTCATCGTCTCGGCGGCCGGAACGGAGATGACCGTCCTCGGCACCTCGTTCAACGTCATGGCCTACGACGACGAACCCCGTGTGGAGACCACCCTGGTCACCGGATCGCTGCGCGTGGAGGCCCACGGCTCGCAGGTCGTGCTCACACCCGGGCAACAGGCCGGGGTGGAGAAGGCGTCGGGATTCCTCGACGTAAGGGAGGTCAACGTCGAAGCCTGCACGATGTGGCGCCGCGGGCTGCTGGTCTTCTACGAAGAGTCGCTGCGGTCGATCTGCCGCAAGCTCGAACGCTGGTACGACGTGCGCATCGACACCTCGTCGCCCTCGCTCGACGGCGTGCTCTACACCGGAATGGTCAAACGCCACGAGACCCTCAACACCATCGCCGATCTGATGAACCTGACCAACGACGTGGTTTTCAGCCAACAGGATGACGGCACGATCCGCGTGGTGCGGAAGCCGCGGCCGAAAGCCCGCCCCGCCCTATAGGCGGAAACTTCCCGATACTTCCCGCCGGGGAAGAGGGAGGGGGGGGGAAAAAAATGCGGAAAATCCCGACTCTTGACAGACGCATCAACGGGGAAGGGCCCGATACGAACCCAATGTTCCAGTTAAAATAATTTGCGTATGAAGAAACTTGCCTTACCGACACCTCTTCTCCGAAGAGGCCTGAGGGTCGTCGTTCTGCTGCTGACGGCCGTCTCACTCTTCACGTTCCGGACAGCAAGCGCTCAGGAGGCGGACCATCCGAAAAAACGGATGTCCATCGCCATGACGAACGCATCGCTCGACGACGTTCTCCAGCAAATCAAACAGCAGACAGGGTATCTGCTGCTCTACAACAGCAACGAGATCAAGGCCGTCCGCGGAATCACCATAAACCGACAGCAGGCACCCGTCGAGGAGATCCTCCGCGAGGTGCTCAAAGGCTCGGGATTCGACTTCTCGATCAGCGAGGATACGATCGTCATCCGGGTCGACGACCGTCCCTTGAATTCTACCCCCCCCCAACGGGTTACGCTCACCGGACGCGTCACCAACCGTGCAACCAAGGCCCCGATTCCGGGCGCCATGGTGCTGGTCAAGGGTACGACCGTCGGAACGACGACCGATGCCGACGGACGCTACACGCTGCGCTTCCCGAAACGACAGAATGTCGTCATTGCGGTGAGCTTCCTCGGCATGGAGAGCCGCGAAGTGGCCTACAACAACCAGACGGAACTCGACGTCCAACTGCTCGACAAGGTGGAGAGCATCGACGACGTGGTGGTCACGGGCTACGCCCAGGTGCGCAAGGAGAGCTTCACGGGTAACACCACGCGCATCAGCCGCGAGCAGATCGTCGAGGTATCGCCCAAGCACATGATCGATGCCATTCAGGTCTTCGATCCCTCGTTCCGCATCGCCGAGAACATCTCCATGGGTTCGGACCCCAACTCGCTGCCCGAATTCTACATCCGCGGCCAGAACAGCATCACCACCGAGCTGAACAACTCGGCCGACATCTCGCGCCAGAACCTCACGAACAACTCGAACCTGCCGATCTTCATCCTCGACGGTTTCGAGGTCGACGTCGAGAAGATCTACGACATGGACCCCATGCGCGTGCACTCGATCACGCTGCTCAAGGATGCCGCCGCAACGGTCCTCTACGGTTCGCGCGCCGCGAACGGCGTGGTGGTGATCGAATCGCGCGCCCCGGAGGCCGGGAAGCTCCGCGTCTCGTACAACCTCACGGGAAGCGTCGAGATCCCCGACCTGTCGGCCTACAACCTGATGAACGCCCGCGAGAAGCTCCAGGCCGAACTCGATGCCGGGCTCTACGCCTTCGATGCGTCGGACGTCACCGAGAACACCTACACCACCAATCAGACCTATTACCAGAAGCTCAACGAGGTGAACCGCGGCGTGGACACCTACTGGCTCTCGAAGAACCTCCGCACGGCCCTCAACCACCAGCACAGCATCTACATCGACGGCGGTGAAAACGACGTGCGCTGGGGCATCGAGCTCAAGTACGCCGGGAACAAGGGTGTCATGCGCGATTCGAAGCGCGACACCTACGGCGCCGGGCTCTTCCTCGACTACCGCATCGGGAAGTTCCAGATCATGAACCGCGCCTCGTACGATGCAAACAATTCGAGCGATTCGCCCTACAGCTTCTCGCAGTTCTCGCACATGCTGCCCTACAACGTCCCGATCGACGAAACCACGGGCAAGTACCTCCAAAACCTGCGCTTCGGCTACTCGACGCTCAACCCGCTCTACGAGCGCGAATACCTCAACAACTTCAACCGCAGCAACTACCGCACCCTGCAGGACAACTTCGCCATCAACTTCTACGCCACGCCGCACTTCACCGCCAAGGCATGGATCACGCTCAGCCAGCGCAACTACGAGTCGCGCGTCTTCGTCGACCCGCTCTCGTCGTCGAACAGCTCCTTCGCCACGCCCCAGGAACTCGGGTCGCTCACGGTCAACGGGTCGGACACCTTCTCCTACGATGCGAACCTGCTGTTCATGTACAACCGCAACTTCAACAAGCACTTCCTGAACTTCTCGCTCGGCGGAAACGCCGTGGAGAACAGCTACACGGTCAACAACATCAAGTACATCGGATTCTCGACCGGCGCCCTCAACTCACCCAACGATGCCGCCCAGGTCGACGGCAAACCCTCGGAATCGAAGAACAAGACCCGGCTGGTGGGCATGTTCCTCTCGGGCAACTACACCTACGACGACATCTACCTGTTGGACCTTTCGGTGCG
Source organism: Alistipes megaguti (assembly GCF_900604385.1). Taxonomy (NCBI): domain Bacteria; kingdom Pseudomonadati; phylum Bacteroidota; class Bacteroidia; order Bacteroidales; family Rikenellaceae; genus Alistipes; species Alistipes megaguti. Next base: position 3,087,745 of record NZ_LR027382.1, read on the forward strand.
CATGGACGGATCGTCGGAGTTCGGATCCGACAACCGCGTGGCGCCTTTCTGGGCCGCAGGTGCCGGTATCAACATCCACAACTACAAGTTCCTGCGCGACCATCCCGTCCTGAGCCGCCTGAAGGTCCGCGGAACAATCGGTACGGTCGGAAAGGTCGGATATGCCGCCTACTCGGCCCGCTCGACCTACACCACCTCCTCGACGTCGGACTGGTACGCAACCGGCGCCGGACACATCCTCTACTACATGGGCAACCCCGACCTCGGCTGGGAGAAGACCCGCATCGCCGACATCGGTCTCGAACTCGGCTTCTTCAAGGACCGCCTCTTGTTCAAGGCCAGCTACTACGACAAGAAGACCATCGACCAGATCACCGACGTAACGATCCCCTCGTCGTCGGGATTCACGAGCTACAAGGACAATCTCGGCGAGGTGAGCAACCGCGGTTTCGAGCTCGACCTGCGCTACAACTTCTACCGCACGAAGAACCTGGAGATGACCCTCTTCGGCAACATGGCCCACAACAAGAACAAGATCATCAAGATCAACGACGCACTGCGGGCCTACAACGAACTGGTGCAGAAGCAGTACGAGGATTACGACGACAACTCCACGCAGAGCAAGTACGCCCAGACCTACACGCAGTATGTCGAGGGAGGCTCGATCTATGCGATCTACGGCATGAAGTCACTGGGCATCAACCCCGCCAACGGCAAGGAGGTTTACCTGCGTCCCGACGGCACGATCACCTATGAGTGGAATGCCGCCGACCAGGTCGAGATCGGCAACACGGAACCGTGGGCCCAGGGCTCCTTCGGACTGAACGCCCGCTGGAAGAACATCTCGCTCTTCGCCACGTTCCTCTACGAATTCGGCGGACAGCGCTACAACTCCACGCTGGTCAACCAGGTCGAAAACGCCAACCTCGAACGCTACAACGTCGACCGCCGCGTCTCGACCGACCGCTGGATCAACCCCGGCGACGTCGCCCCGCTGAAGGACATCAAGGACCGCACGCTGGTGACGCGCCCTACGTCGCGATTCATCCAGGACTACAACACCCTGCAGTTCAACTCGCTGTCGATCAGCTACGACTTCCCCTCGAAGCTCGTGAAGCGCTGGGGCCTGGGCATGTTGCGCCTGACGGCCAACATCGAGGATCTGGGTTACTACAGCACCGTACTCCAGGAGCGCGGTCTGGACTACCCCTACTCGCGTACGATCAACTTCACGCTCAATCTCACCTTCTAAATCCGTTTCCGCATGAAAACAATCTTCAACATACTTCTTTCCGGTTCGGCCCTGCTGCTCTCAGCCTCGTGCAGCAAGTGGCTTGACGTCATGCCGCAGGGCATGACCACCGAGGAGAACCTCTTCAGCGACTATTCCGGATACCGTTCGGCCCTGAACGGCATCTACCAGCAGATGTCCTCCGCATCGCTCTACGGACGCGAGCTCTCCTGGGGTTTCACGAGCGCCCTGGCCCAATACTACGACTTCGGGTCGATGAGCTCCTCGCAGCTCTACACCTATACCGAGAAGCTCGACTACGAGAACAAGGAGGTCCTCGACTACCTGGAGAACATCTGGCAGACGGCCTACAACACCATCGCCAACTGCAATGCGCTGATCGCCCACGTCTCCGAAGCCGATCCCGGGATCTTCCCCTACTCCGAAAGCGGCGAACGGGAGATGATCTACGGCGAGGCGCTGGCAGCCCGTGCGCTGATGCACTTCGAGGTGTTGCGGCTCTTCGCCGCGGCGCCGGTCGTCGACCGCACCTCGAAGGCCATCCCCTACTCGACGAGCTATCCCGACCGGGTTCCGACACGCTACACGACCGAAGAGGTGCTGGCGAAGATCGTCGCCGATCTGGAGGCTGCGCTTCCGCTGCTGGAGATCAACGACCGGGACCTCGACGCCCTGAAAAGCGCCTCGACGCGTTTCATCTCGAACGATTCGCGCGGTCTGTTCTTCGGCTACCGCGGCACCCGGCTCCACTACTGGGCCGTCAAGGCGCTGCTGGCTCGCGTCTACCTGTACGCCTGCGACTATGAGAAGGCGCTGAAGACGGCCACCGAGGTCTATGAAACCTGCTCGGAGTGGTTCCCGATCACGACCAAGACCCAGGCTTCGGCCATCACCGGTGCGGTGAAACTCTACGACGACATCATCTTTGCGGCTTACGACCAGTATCTGAAGAAGAGCTACAACGACGTGATGCTTTCGAGCCTGGGTTCGACGTCGAACTTCATCCTCGCCCTGCGCCAGCCGAAGGACCGCTTCTCGGGAGAGACGAGTTACGACACACGCTACATGTACACGATCAACCAGCCCGACGAGGAGCAGCAGGAAGATCTCTACGCGTCGTGCAAATACGTGAAGTACACCAGCTCCACGGGATCGGACTACGACCAGGAGAATACCCAGGGGGCTCTGATTCCGGTCCTTCGCATGTCGGAGGTCATTCTGATCATGGCCGAATGCAAGGCCCGCGGAGCGAGCGGCCAGGGTGACGGCGACATCAGCGCCGCAGTCTCGGACCTGAATCTCGTACACAAGGTGCGCTGCTCGGGCCGCAAGACGGTCTCGGCTTCGAACTACACGGAATTCATGGAAAAACTCGACCTCGAAATGTGGAAGGAGAACATCGGCGAAGGGCAGTACTTCTTCTTCCTGAAGCGCCTGAACAGCCCGACGCTCGTCAGCACCACGCAGACGATCCAGATGGCAGGCAAATACGTCTTCGACATTCCCGACAGTGAAACGACCTTAAAATAAACCGACTCATGAAAAAAACGATCATACTTGCATTCGCCGCAGCGCTGCTCGGCGCCGGAGCCTGCTCCGAACAGGGGCTTCCGACCTACGGCGACGGCCACTACGTCTACTTCACGGAAAAATCCGACGAGATCGTGCGTTTCTCGTTCAAGACCACCCCGGGAGAGGATACGCGGACGATCCGCCTGGCCGTGGAGACCGTAACGCGCACGACCGACCGGACGATGAGCTACCGGCTGGAGATCGACCCCGCGAAGACCACGGCACCCTCCGAAGCCTACGATCTGGACCCGAATCCGGTGATCCAGGCCGGGATGTTCACCGGCGAGACCTACGTCACGGTCCACCGCACGGCGGTCATGGACGAAAAGGAGGTCGATATCGCCGTGCGCATCGTCGAGGGCGAGGACTTCCTCCCGGGCCCCACGACCAACTGCCTGCGCATCATCCGCGTGTCGAACATCATCTCCCAGCCCGACTGGTGGAATCAGGATTTCGCCGATGCCTTCCTGGGAACCTACTCCAACAAGAAGTACGAGGAGTTCATCAAGGCAACGGGCGTAAGCGACCTCTCGGAGATGGACAACAGCGAAATTACGGCCCTGTGCCGCGAATTCGTCTACTACCTGCGCGAGCAGCGCGACCGGGGCAACGAAATCCGCGAAGAAGACGGCAGTTCGATGCTCGACGGAATCAATATCAACGCTTAATTCGAATGCAGCACATGAAAAGATACGTCAAACTTCTGACAACACTCCTTGCAGGCGCCTTTCTGGCCACGGCCTGCTACGAGGACAAGGGCAATTACGACTACTCCACGACGGGCGACGACATCCTCGTCTACCGCATGGACACGATGAAGAATGTGCGTCTGACGTGGTCCTACGACGAGGAGATCGTCATCGAACCCGGCTACAGGATTCTCCACGATCGGGTTTCGGAGAGCGATCTGGCCTACGAGTGGAGCATCGACGGAGAGGTTGTCTCCGAGGAGCGGATCCTGGAGATCGATCCGCTGCGCGTCGGACGCCACGCGGGCTCGTTCACGGTGATCGACACCGGGCGCGAGATCCGTTACAGCACGATCTTCACGCTGGTCATCACCTCGTCGTTTGCCGAAGGGTGGTTCATCCTCTCGGACGACGGCGGGCAGTCGCTGCTGAGCTACATCAACCTGATCGACGCCACGACCCCCGGGGAGCTCGTGCGCGACGTCTACGGCGACGTGAACGGTGAAGCGCTGGGCTCCGACCCGCGCAAGATCCGGCTCGTATCCTACGACGGACAGACGCCGACCTATGAATGGGAGGTGCTCCAGGGCAGCGGCAGTGTCAGCATCGACCAGGCCACGATCATGAAGGTCTTCGACATCAATACGGAATTCATCGGCGGAGCGGCACCCGAAGGATTCGTACCGGTGGACGGGTTCCAGCGCGACGGCGGTTCGATCCTGCTTTCGGAGGACGGCAAGGTCTACCAGCGCGACTTCAGCTTCTACAACGACTATCCCGTAGCGCATTCGGGCAAGTACGGCACCACGCCGGTCTACTTCGACGGCGGCATGGAGATCGCGCTCATGAACGGATTCGACCACTTCACCAACAAATCCTACGGGCACATCCCCTTCGCCATGCTCTACGACCGGCAGAACAACCGCCTGCTGAGCGTCTACGGCTTCAACGTCAAAGGCAACATCGCCAGCGAGTTCGGGACGTTCCGCACCGTACGGATTCCCGAGTCGTCGGCCGTACAGCCCGGCGATACGGACCCCGAATCGGGACTCGCGTTCCCGGACGTGGCCGCCCTGGGCGACTACACGGTCGAGGCAATGGGAGCCCGCGTAACCTATGCCACGGTCGGAGTAGCGACGAACTCTACCAATATTCTACTGCTCAAAGGTAAAACAGACGGGAAATACTACCTGCTGTCGTTCGACTACAAGATGAACAGCGAGACCTCAGTGGCTATTGCGCTCAACTGGTTCCGGGCGATGCCCGAGGTCGAAGGCTTCGGCGCCGAGAGTCTCTTCGAGGTGTGCGTCGCCGGTATCGAAACGGTCTTCTTCACAGCCGGGACAAACAACAACACGCTCTATGCCTATGACCTGGTAGCAGGCACCGCCACGGCGGTCTACACGGCTCCGGGACAGATCACGGCCCTGCGTCCGGGAGTGGTTGACGTTCCGTCGACGTTCGCAGCTTTTGCCAAGACGGTCTACAAGGACCGGATGCTGCTCGGCACCGAGTCGGGGCAGCTCGTCCTGCTGGACATCTCGGAGGAGGCCGTCACGGCGGGCAGCACACCCGCAATCGCCACCTTCTCCGGACTGGGCAAGGTCGTGGACATGGATTTCTACGTAGCGAAAAATCCCTACTGCTATTTCGGATTCTAACCGTTTAATCACGCGATATGTTGCGAAAAACCCTCTTATTGGTGTTGTGTTGCGGTCTGACGGCCGGGGTGCTCGGAGAAGCCACCCCGGCGTCGGCCGCTTCGAAGAAGAGAAAGAAAAAGGCCCAAACCGAACAGACGGCCGCAAAACCCAAACCCACGGAGTACGAAAAGCTCTTCAAGGAGAAGCACGATGTGGCCGACGGCATGATCCGGCTGCACAAGGTCAAGGGCAAACTCTATTTCGAGTTTCCGCTCGCGCTGCTCGGGCGGGACATGCTGCTGGGGTCGACCGTCAGTGAGATTTCGGACAACGGCGACGCCGTCATCGGCTCGAAACCCACCGAACCGCTGTGGGTCCGTTTCACGAAGACGGGCGACAAGGTGCAGATTCGCAAAATGGTACGCGACAACGTGACCGACACGGCGAGTCCGAACATCGCCCGTTCGCTCGAAGCCAACGGCATCGGTGCCATTCTCAAATCGTACGACATCGCGGCCTGGAGCCCCGACAGCTGCGCCGTGGTCTTCAATGCCACGGACCTCTTCCTGAGCGACAACAAGGCCCTCACGCCGTTCGATCCCTACGGCGAGAACCTCCGCTACGGACAGGTGACCCGCACGTCGAACTACCAGTCGGACCGGTCGTTCCTCGGGGAGATCCGGGCCTTTGCCGACAACATCGTGGTCCGCAGCCACCTGAGCTACACCTACACGCTCAAGGCCGGGAGCAGCGTGATTGCCAGTGACGTACCCTTCACGGCCGTGATGACGCGCTCGCTGGTGCTGCTGCCCGAGGAGCCCTACGAGCCGCGCTTCGTCGACAGCCGCATGTCGGTCTTCCCGACCGGGAAGATCCTCTTCAGCGAGCGCGAACAGCAGGCACGCCTGCTCTGCTATGCGAACCGCTGGCGGGTGGAGCCCTCGGACGTGGAGGCCTATCGCCGGGGCGAACGGGTCAAACCCAAGAAGCCCATCGTCTTCTACATCGATCCGGATTTCCCGGAGAGCTGGCGGCAGCCGATCTTCGAGGCCGTGCGGCAGTGGAACGAGCCCTTCGAGCGCATCGGATTCGAGGGGGCCGTCGAGGCGCGCGAATATCCGAAGGACGACCCGGAGTTCGACCCCGACAACATCAAGTATTCGTGCATCCGCTACGCTCCGATCGGCATATCGAACGCCATGGGGCCCTCGTGGGTCGATCCGCGGAGCGGTGAGATCGTCAACGCCTCGGTCTACGTCTTCCACGACATCGTCAAGCTGGTGAACAACTGGCGCTTCATCCAGACGGCGCAGGCCGACACCACGGTGCGGAGCGTGAAACTCCCCAAGGAGGTGCTCGACGACGCGCTGCGCTACGTCGTGACACACGAGGTCGGGCACTGCCTGGGCTTCATGCACAACATGAGCGCCTCGGCCGTTATTCCGGTGGACTCGCTGCGCTCGCCGACCTTCACGCAGCAGCACGGCACCACCACCTCGATCATGGACTACGCGCGCTTCAACTACGTGGCGCAGCCGGGCGACCTGGAGCGGGGCGTGAAGATGACTCCGCCGCGCTTCGGGACCTACGACTACTACGCCGTGAAGTGGCTCTACACGCCGGTTTACGACGCATCGTCGCCCGAGGAGGTCTACAAGATCACCTCGCAGTGGATCACCGACGCCGCGGCCGATCCGGTTCTTCGCTACGGCAAGCAGCAGGGGGTGGTTCTCGATCCGCGGTCGCAGAGCGAAGACCTGGGTGACGATGCCGTGAAGGCCTCGCAGTACGGAATCGCCAACCTGAAATACATCCTCTCACACCTGAACGAGTGGGTCGAGGGCGAGGACCGCGACTACTCCTACCGCACCGACATCTACAAGGGCATCATCAGCCAGTATATCCGCTACATCGGCCACGTTTTCGCCAACGTCGGCGGCATCTACCTCAACGAGAAGCATGTGGGCGATCCGGTGGAGGCCTACCGGAGCGTTCCGAAGGAGCGGCAGCGCGAGGCGCTTCAGTTCCTGCTCGGGCAGCTCGACGACCTCGACTGGCTGGACAACGAGGGGCTGATGCAGAACATTCAGCTGATGGGCTCGCCCAAGACCTACATGCAGGTGGCCATCATCCGGGCCGTGGTGATGAGCGCCGCGAAGGTCGAGAACTCCGCGCAGTTATCCGACGACCCCTACAGCGTCGAGGCCTGCATGAAGGATATCTACGACTACGTCTGGAAACCCACCCTCCAGGGCCGGGACCTCACCGACGAGCAGATGATGATCCAGCGCGAATACCTGCTGACGATCTGCAAGGCCGCCGGGCTGAAATATGCCGGCACGGGAGCCGTTCCGGCGAAGAGTTTCGCCGGGGAGGCCGGGGATGAGATCGGTTTCGACCCCTACACGATTGCCATTCCGGCGTGCCTGCGCGAGTACCACGCCCTGAGCGACAACCTCTGCTACGGAGCCTCGTGCACGGCGCACCACCATGCGGCGGCCGATCCCGGACCGGTTTCGGGCTATAACCCGCCGCGCATTCTCTACGTGGTGAAGCAGTCGCTCGAAGCCGAGAACTACGCCAACCTGCTGCGCGTGCAGCGGCTGCTGAAGAGCCGTGTGAACCGCGGTTCGCAACAGACCCGGATGCACTATGCGCTGCTGCTGCACAACATTGAAAAGACCCTGAAATGAGAGCCACGGCCATGAAAAGAGGTTTGACAAGCATCCTTCCGGTCCTGTTGTCCCTGATCCTGGCCGGGAGCCTGACCCTCGCTCCGCAACATGCGCGAGCCCGGGGCAAGAAACGCGCGGAAAAGGCGAAGAGCGAAGCGCCGAAACCGCTCACCGACTACGAAAAACTCTTCAAGGAGAAACGGGTGACCACGGCCCGGGGGTTCCTGACGCTGCACATGTTCGAAGGGAACAAACTCTACATCGAGCTTCCCGACTCGCTGCTCGGGCGAGAAATGCTCCTGGGCACGACCATCGAGGAGAGTTCCGACCCCGGCGAGGGATTTGCCGGACAACAGCCCGGCGTGCCGCTGCACGTGACCTTCACGCGCGAGGATTCGATCATCTGCCTGCGCCGCGTACGGTCGGACCTGCTCGTCGACGGCGATTCGCTCATGGCGCGGGCCGTGCGGCGGAGCAGCATCGCCCCGCTGCTCGCCTCGTTCCCGGTGAAGTGCAAGGCCCCGGACGGTTCGTCGGTCTTCGAGGCCACGTCGTTCTTCGTGAGCGGCGACCCGACCATGCGTCCCCACGACCCCTACGGTATCAACAGTTTCGGGGGCTTCCTCGCCACGTCGGTGAAATACGTCGCGGGGAGTTCGCTGCTGAGCGGCGTGGAGGCCTTTGCCGACAACGTTTCGGTGCTCAGCAGCCTGTCGTTCACGCTGACGACCCGCTTCGGAGGCTACCTCATCCAGCAGGACACCCCCTTCACGGCCCTGGCACGGCGTTCGCTGATGCTGCTGCCCCGCGAGACGATGCGTCCGCGGCTCTGTGACGCCCGCATCGGGACGGTTCCCGCCACCTTCACCCAATACAGCGACCGGGAACAGCAGGCCCGGGAGGTCTACTACGCCTGCCGATGGGACCTCCAGCCGGCCGATCCGGAAGCCTTCGCGGCCGGACAATTGTCCGAACCCGTCCGCCCGATCGTCTTCTACGTCGACGACACCTTCCCTGCGGGGTGGTACGACGCCATCCGCCAGGGTGTGCTGAGCTGGAACGCCGCCTTCGAGAAGATCGGGTATCGGGATGTCGTGCAGGTGCGGCCCTACCCGAAAGATGACCCGTCGTTCGATCCCAACGACATCAAGTTCTCGTGCATCAAGTACGCCTGTACGATGGGTGAGAACCTGTCGAGCAGCACGCGCGTCGACCCGCGCAGCGGGGAGATCCTGAGCGCCACGATCTGCATTCCGCACAACGTCGCAACCCGGATCCGGACCGATCTCTTCGTGCAGTTGGGGGCCGCCGATCCCGAGGCGCGCCACGTGAAGCTCTCCCCCGCCCTCTTTGCCCGGGCGCTGGCGGCCGACGTGGCCCGCCACACGGGAGCCTGTCTGGGTCTGGCCGTGAACTACGCCGGATCGCAGGCCATACCGACCGATTCGCTGCGTTCGCCGTCGTTCACCCAACGTTACGGCATCTCGGCCTCGATCATGGATGCCCTGCCCTACAACTTCGTCGCACAACCCGGAGACAAGGAGCGCGGAGTGGTGCTGATGCAGGAACGACCGGGCGTTTATGACGAGTATGTCGTCGACTGGCTCTACCGTCCGGTAGCAGGGGCTGCAACCCCCGAGGCGGAGATCCCGGAGCTCGACCGGCGGATTGCCCTCCACCGCGGCGACCCGATGTACCTCTACACCCCGACCCCGGTCTCCGTAGCCCTCGATCCGCGGGCCATGCCCTACAACCTGGGCGACGACCCGGTGCGCACCTCCGCCTACGAATTTGCCAACTACGCCTACGTCATGCAGCACGCCGACGAGTGGATCGGCACGGAGGACAAGGATTATACGTTCCGTTCGCTCGTGCAGGCCAGCGTGATGAACCAGCTCTACTACTCGTTCGTAAGCGTCTCGGCCAATCTCGGGGGCATCTACCTCAACGAGAAGTACGAGAACGACCCGCTTCCGACCTACACCGCGGTGCCGCGCGAACGCCAGCGCCGGGCCCTGCGCTACATGCTCGAACAGCTGGAGGAGATGTCGTGGCTCGACAACCACCGGCTGAACGAGGATGTGATCGAGGTGGTATCGCTGGGCGAATACTGCCAGGACATGCTCAGCGAGGTGATCTTCAAGAGCCTCTCGACGCTGGACCTGAGCGCCTCGAAATCGGAGGATCCCTACACGCAGCGCGAAGCAATGCAGGAGTTGCGCGACTATATCCTGCGGGACGTCGCCGCGGGTCGGGAGTCCACCGAGGCGAACCTCGCCCTGCAGCGGCGCCTGCTGATCGACGTCATCCGGAAGGCCGGGGTACTGGAGCCGACCCGCAAACGGGTAGCGGCTTTCGTCGATCCGGAGCCGGTCTTCGGTCCGACCGCCGCAACACGCGTCCCGAGCACCGATCCGGCGTTCGCCCCGCTTCTCGACAAGGCCCGTCTCATCCGCGAATCGCACCTGCAACGTACGTTGTCGGGGCGCAGTCCGGAGGAGATCGAAGGGATGCGGCCGCTGCGGTCGATCGCCTTCCGGGTTCAGCCATCGACGGATTACAACTACTTCGAGATGCTGCACAACATGCAGCAAACCTACCGGCAGGGACTCCAGAGCGGCGCTTCGGAGCGCATGAAGAAGCACTATCGCTACATGCTGCTGGCCATCGAACGGGCCCTCAAGGTCGAATAGCCTCCGCCGAACACCCGCCTCAGGCACTCCGGTCTGCCGGTTTGCCAGAGCCACGAAAAAACCCGATACGGAAATCCGTATCGGGTTTTTCGTTATTCCGAACGACGGGAAGGCGTCATCCGCCGCCAGGGAGACCCCAGGTTCAGCATCTCAGATTCAGCGCCTCCCCGTTCAGCCCTCCTGCTGGTTCAGTGCCCCTGGTTCAGTGCCCCTGGTTCAGTCCGGCGCCCTGCCCTATTCGTAGAGTCCGGACTTGAGGCGCTCGACCTCCTCGCGGGTGAGGAAACGCCACGCCCCGCGCTTGAGGTTCTTCTTCGTCAGACCGGCGTAGTAAACGCGGTCGAGTTTCGTGACGGTGTAGCCCAGGAACTCGAAGATGCGGCGCACGATGCGGTTGCGGCCCGAGTGGATCTCGATGCCGATCTCCTGCTTGTTCTCCTTGACGTAGGAGATCTCGTCAGCGAAGATCTCACCGTCCTCGAGCGTGATGCCCTCGGCGATGCGGTCCATGTCGGCACGCGTCAGCGGCTTGTCGAGCGTCACCTGGTAGATCTTCTTCTTCTGATACGACGGATGGGTCAGCTGCTTGGTCAGATCGCCGTCGTTGGTGAAGAGCAGCAGCCCGAGGCTGTTCTTGTCGAGGCGTCCCACCGGATAGATCCGCTCGGTGCAGGCCCCCTTGACCAGCTCCATGACGGTTTTGCCGGCGTGCGGGTCGTCGAGCGACGTGACGTAGCCCTTGGGCTTGTTCAGCACCAGATAGACCTTCTTCTCGCCGTGTACGGGTTCGTCGTTGAAGCGCACCTCGTCCGTCGGCAGCACCTTCGTGCCCAGTTCGGTCACCACCTTGCCGTTGACCGTCACCACACCGGCCTGGATGAAGTTGTCGGCCTCGCGGCGCGAACAGATGCCCGACTGGGCGATGAAGCGGTTCAGACGCATCTCACCGGTCTGCTTCGCGGGGTCGAACTTCGGATAGGAGACTGCGGGGCGCTCGCCGCCACGGCTGCTGCGGTCGTTACGGTCGTTGCGCTTGTCGCCATAGCGACCCTCCGACGGCTTGCCGGCGAACTTGCCGCCCTTGCGGTCGTTGCGGTCGTTGCGGTCGGAGAATTTGCCGCTGCGCTGCTCGCCGTAGGCCGGTTTGGAGCCGCGGCTGTAGGAGCGCTGCGGACGATCCTCGCGATTGAAGCGGTCCTCGCGGTTGTCGCGCTCGCCGAACGAACGGCGCGGACGGTCGTCGCGGTTGAAGCGGTTATCGTTTTCGCCATAGGAACGATGCGGGCGGTCGCCCTCCGTGCGGGAGTTCGCGTCGAAGCGGGGACGCTCGCCGTACGGGCGGTGCGGACGCTCACCGTCGTCGTGGTGGGGATGTTCGAAACGGGGCCGGTTTTCGGCCGTGAAGTTGGGGTTGTACGAGGCCCGGTGTTCGGGCCGGTACGACCGGGACGGTTGCTCCGAATCGGCAGCGTCACGCTGCAAACGCGGGCGACGCTCGACGCGCTCCGCCGTAGCAATCACGGTGCGCTTGCGCTTGTCGCGTGCGAAGCGCTCGAGTACCGGGGTCGAGTCGTTTTTCGAATCTTTCATGTTCGTATCTTCTATAAGATGAATTTGCGCGGCAAAGGTAATCCATTTTTCCGGATTCCAACACATTGCATGCCCGAAATCGAGAAAAAGTCGCCGTCGCCCGAAAATTCGCCGTTTTTGCCTTATCTTTGCACCCGTCATGCAACGAATGAACCGCGACATATTGCGTCTGGCGCTGCCGAACATCGTCTCGAACATCACCGTACCCCTGATGGGCATCGTCTCGACGGCCATCGCCGGACACTGGGGCGAGGACTCCGCCGCGACGATCGGCGCGCTGGCCATCGGCGTGTCGATCTTCAACTTCATCTACTGGAACTGCTCGTTCGTGCGCATGGGCACCAGCGGACTGACGGCCCAGGCCTACGGCGCCGGCAACTACGCCGAATGCACCAACATGCTGGCCCGGGCCCTGGCCGTGGCGGCCGTCATGGGGGTTTTGATGCTGGCGCTGCAGTACCCGCTGGGCGAACTGGCCCTGTGGGCCATGAACGGCGGCGAGATGACCCGCGCCTACTTCTACACGCGCATCTGGGCCGTGCCGGCCGGCATCCTGCTCTTCGGCTTCAACGGCTGGTTCACCGGCATGCAGAACGCCCTCTTCCCGATGGTGACGGCCGTCACGGTCAACGTGATCCACCTTGGGTGCAGCCTCTTCTTCGCCTTCGGTCTCGATCTGGGCATCGTCGGTATCGCCTGGGCCTCGGTAGTGGCGCAATGGTGCGGCGTGGCCCTTTCGACCCTACTGCTCGTGGCCCGTTACCGGCGGCTGCTGACCGCCGTACGCTGGTCGGAGGTCGTCGACCTGCAGCCGCTGCGTCGCTTCTTCCGCATCAACCGCGACATCATCCTGCGCACGCTCTGCATCGTGGCCGTCTATACCTTCTTCACCGGCGCCTCGGCCCGCATGGAGGACCACACGCTGCTGGCCGTCAACGCGCTGCTGCTGGAGCTCTTCACCCTCTTTTCGTATATGAACGACGGCTTTGCCTACGCCGCCGAGGCCCTCACCGGCCGCTTTATCGGCGCCCGCGACCGACAGTCGCTTGGCCAGAGCATGCACCGCTGTCTGGTGTGGGGAACGGTGATTGCCGCCCTGTTCGTGGGGATCTACCTCATCTGGTGGCGCGATCTGGTGGGGCTCTTCGTCGACCACTCGGCATCGAACGCGGCGCAGATCGTCGAGCTGGCAGGCCGCTACATCGTCTGGATCATCCTGATCCCCGTGGCCTCGGCCCTGCCCTTCATCATGGACGGCATCATGGTGGGCGCCACCGAGACGCGCATCATGCGCAACTCGATGTTCTGGGCCACGGCGGCCTACTTTGCCATCTTCTACGCCCTGCGGCCGTGGATCGGCAACAATGCTCTCTGGCTGGCCTTCACGCTCTACATGCTCCTGCGCGGGGTGTTCCAGTACATCATGACGCACCGCCTGCGCACGATCCTCGAAAAGGCCTGACCCCGGCTCAGTCTCCCTTCATCCAGGTCTCCTCCAGCAACGGATTCCAGTCGCGGCGGAACTGCTCCGACCCGGTCTTCTTGGCGAAAATCCGCTCCGGAGTGTAGAACGCCGCCTCCTCGTCCGTGAGTTCGCACGACCACGCGACACGCCCCCGGCGGTCGGCTCCCGGCCCCGTACAGCGGTACTCGGCGTAGTAGACATCGCCCTTGCGGGCCGAGTCGTGCCAGTCGCGCCACCCTTCGGGACAGATCGCCGCCGGCAGTTCGCAGCGGATCCACACCGTGCGGGCGGTCGATTTCCAGGGGCGGCCCAGGTAGAGACGCCCTACCGAGGTGTCGGCCGTCACCCGGCAATCGCGGAAGACATAGCCGTAGAGGTTGCGCTCGGTGGTCGAGGCGGCAGTCAGAAAGCTGTCGGCCTTGCCGTGGATCCGGCAGCGGTCGAAGAGGACGATCGAGGGGCCGAAGATGAAGTCCGTCGTCCCTTCGATCCACGAGTCGGTGACCCAGATGCGCGACACGTACCCCTTGGTGAAGAAGGTGTCCTGATCGCCCACCAGGCGGCAGCGGTTGATGTGAATGCGGTCGCCGCGGGTCTCGAGGGCCACGGCCTGCCCGACGCGCCCGGCATCGTTCTCGACGGTCAGCCCCTCGAGGATCACGTCGTCGGCCTGCAGCGAAAGGGTCCACGTGTCGTAGGTCGACATCTCGTAGCCGTCGACCACGCGCCCCGAAAAGTCGTTCCAGACGATGCGCACCTCCTCCGCACCACCCACACCGACGATCCGCACGCAATTCTTGTAGACGTCCAACGTCACCTTTTCGCGGTACGTGCCGGGCAGGATGCGGACGGTGCGCCAGCCGTCGGGTTTCGAGGGCAGGGCGTCGAGGCACTCCTGCACGGTACGGAAGTCACCCCCACCATTGCAGTCGACCGTATAAACGGGCTCTTCGGCAAAGGCCCGGACCGCGAAAAGAGAACAAAAAGCAAAAAGAGTCAGCAATTTCATAGTTCGCATCCATCTTGTTTCACATCTGCTGTCCAAAACCCCAAGCCCCCTCCGAGCGAGGAGGGGGTTTGGGGGGGGGCAGATTTGCATACGACGCCGCAGGCGGCGGGCAACAACCGGAAGAAAGCCATTACCGGCCAATCCCGGAAAACCACAAATCCCTACAACGTTACGCCCGACTTGAAGATGGCGATCTCCTTGAAGCCCGTACGCTCGTGCTTGAGGTGTTCGCCGTCGGCCGTGGCGAGGACCTTGTCGATCAGCCGTTCCAGCACGGCGTGGGGCTCCTCGTCCTCGACGAGCGTGCCGGCGTTGAAGTCGATCCAGTTCGACTTGAACTGCGCGAGCGGCGTGTTGGTCGCAATCTTCATCGTCGGGACGAACGACCCGAAGGGCGTGCCGCGCCCCGTGGTGAACAGCACCATCTGACACCCCGAAAGGGCCAGTGCCGAGGCGGCCACCAAGTCGTTGCCCGGTGCCTGCAACAGGTTCAGCCCCTGACGGACGATCGGCTGCGCATAGCCCAGCACGTCGACCACCGGTTGTGCACCCCCCTTCTGCACACACCCCAACGACTTCTCCTCGAGGGTCGTGATGCCGCCCTTCTTGTTTCCGGGCGAGGGATTTTCGTAGATCGGCTGGTCGTAGCGGCGGAAGTAGTCTTTGAAGTCGTTGATCAGATGGACCGTCTCGTCAAAGACCGTACGGTCCGTGGCGCGGTCCATCAGAATGGTCTCGGCGCCGAACATTTCGGGCACCTCCGTCAGCACGGTCGTGCCGCCCTGCGCCACCAGCCAGTCGGAGAACAGCCCCACCAGCGGATTGGCCGTGATACCCGAAAAGCCGTCCGAACCGCCGCACTTCAGTCCCACCTTCAGATACGACAGCGGCAACGGCTGGCGTCGGTCTTCGCGGGTTTTCCCGACCAGCTCGCGGCAAATCTCGAAACCCGTCTCGACTTCGTCCTCGACCTCCTGCGCAATGAGAAATTTCACGCGCTCGTCGTCCCACTCGCCGATCTCCTCCCGAAGGGCCGAGACCTGGTTGTTCTCGCACCCGAGACCCAGCACCAGCACCGCACCCGCATTCGGATGCTTCACCAGGCGGGCCAGCGCCCGGCGCGTATTGGCGTGGTCGTCGCCCAGTTGCGAACAGCCGTAATTGTGCGTATAGACGCGCACGTCGTCCAGATGCGAGCAGTCGCACTCGCGGCGCACCCGCTCGGCAATGGCCTGCGCCTGCCCGTTGACACACCCCACCGATGGCACGATCCACAACTCGTTGCGGATACCCATCTGCCCGTTGCGGCGCAGATAGCCCTGCACGCGCAGGTCGTCGCGTTTCGGGATCGCGAGCGGATAGACCCGCGGCGTATAGGTGTACGAGAGGTCGTCGCAGAGGTTGGTCTTCAGGTTGTGCGAGTGGATCCACTCCCCGGCGGCCACCGGCCGCGTGACGTGACCGATCGGATAGCCGTACTTGATGACATTCTCCCCCTCGGCCAGATCCCGCAGGGCGAACTTGTGGCCCCGGGCCACCGCCTCGCGGAGTGTCACCTCGCGGCCGTCGATCTGCAGATGCTCACCCGCGGCGAGATCCGCCAGCGCCACGGCCACATTGTCCGCGGCATTGATTTTCAGAAAACGTTTCATATCATCCTGCGCTGAAAAAGACGAAACCGGAGCCTCTGCCGGCTTCCCGGTTCAGACGCCCGCCCTGCGCGACACCGCATCTGCGGCATTCGCTGAGGGTCCGTGGCCTCCCGGCACTCCGACACGCCTCCGGCTTCGCCTCTCGGATTAGACGCTGCTTGTTACTTGTTCAGGAACTTCTCAAGGGCCCCCTTCATGCCCAGCGACTCGATGTCGGCCACATACCCGGCCACGGCCTCGACAAATCCCGGCACCTCCGAGAAATCGACCGTGAAGATGCCGCTCTCGTGCACGATCTTGCGGATCGTCCCCACGAGGTCCTCCGAATTCCAGTTCGTACGGATGTAGTCGACAAACTCCTTCGTGTCGTCGGGTTCGAAACCGCTCTTCGGGCCGTACAGCGCCATCAGCGCCGCAAAGGTGAAGCACTCGCGCTGAGCCAGCTTCCCGGCCTTGAACCAGTTGTCCTTGACGGTCGGATAGTTGCGCGCCTCCCACTTCGACAACGAGTTGAGCGAGATCGACCGCAGCATGTGCTTGATGAAGGGGTTGTAGAAACGCTCGAGAATCCCGGCGGCGAACTTCTTCAGCTCCTCCTGATCCTCGTCGATCATCGGGATCACCTCCTGGGCGACCATCTCGTTGATGAAGCGCTCGATCGACGGCGTGTTGAAGGCATCCATCACCGTCTCGCAGCCCATCTGCAGGGCGATGGGCACCATGCCCGTGTGCGAACCGTTCAGAATGCGGACCTTCTTGTCGCGGAACTGCTTGATCGAGGGCATGAAGATGACGTGCAGGCCGGCCTTGTCCAGCGGCAGCACCTTCTGCACCTCCTTGTAACCCTCGCCGCCGATAGCCCACAGGTGGTACAGCTCGGCCTTGACCACAAGGTTGTCGTTGTAGCCGATCTCCTCCTTGATTTCGTTGATCGTGTCGCGCGGGAAGCCAGGCACGATGCGGTCGACCAGCGTGTCGCAGAAGTGACAGTTGCGCTCCACCCAGTCGATGAAGTCGGCCCCCAGGCCGTTGTACATCGCATGGCGGATCACATACTCGTGCAGCGTCGAGCCGTTGTTCTCGATCAGCTCGCAGCAGATGATGCACAGCCCCTTCGTCGGATCGCCGTTGAAGTGCTTGAAGCGCTTGTACAGCAGTGCGGTCATCTTCGCCGGATAGGACTTCGGCGGACGAGCCTCCAGATCGTCACCCTCCTCGTAGCGGATACCCGCCTCGGTGGTGTTCGAGATGGTGATCTTCAGGTCGGGCGAGAGGAAGTAGCGCTCGTACTTCTCGTAGTCGACATACGGATTGAACGAATCCATGACGCTCTTCACCAGACGGATGTCCTTCTTGGGCTGGCGGTTCTCGATACCCTCCAGATAGACGTGGTAGAGGTTGTCCTGCTTGTTGAGCAGGTCGATCATCCCCAGTACCTTGTGCTCGGGATCGAGGATCGGCTGGCAGATGGCCACACCGGAATTCATGACGCCCTTCTCGTTGGCAATGTCGATCTGCCAGTCCACGAAGGCGCGCAGGAAGTTTCCTTCACCAAACTGAAGGATGTGAACGGGGCGGTCGACCTTTTCGACGGTCGACCTATTCAATTCCTTAATCATTGTTTTTCAGGATTTTGGACTCCGGAAAGGCCGACGGCGGAATCTGTCTCTCATCCGCCGCCGACCCGGAATCCGTCCGTTATTCGACTACGATGGGTTTGTATTTCGGAACGAGCGTCTTCATGACGATCCAGCCGACAAGATAGGCCACGGCGCAGATGCAGAAGACCACGAAATAACCGGCCGGCTTGCCCTCGAAGCCCATGAACTGCATGCCGGTCTCATCGGCGTGCACGAAGAGCCATCCGGCAAACCACTGCAGGATCATCGACCCCACACCGCCGGCCATGCCGCCGATACCCGTTACCGTTGCGATGGCCGATTTGGGGAACATGTCGCCCACCGTGGAGAAGATGTTGGCCGACCACGACTGGTGAGCCGCTCCGCCGATACCGATCAGAATGATCGGGAACCAGGGCGAGATGGTGCCCAGCGGCTGGGCCAGCAGTACCAGCAGCGGGAAGAAGGCGAAGATCAGCATCGCACGCATACGCGCCGCATAGGGGTTCAGACCCGTCTTGTTGATGATGATCGTCGGGAGTTTGCCGCCGTAGATCGACAGCATCGTGATGGCGTAGAGCGTGAAGATCAGCGCCACACCCAGCCCCTCGGACATCTTGATGCCGAACTGCGAATTCAGATACGACGGGGTCCAGAAGAGGAAGAACCACCACACGCCGTCGGTCATGAACTTGCCGAAGGCGAAAGCCCAGGTCTGCTTGAAGCTCAGCGTCTTCCAGAACGAGATCTTCTCGGTCTCCTGCTCCTGGTCAATCTTTTCACCGTCGACCACTTCGTGCTTGTCCTGCTCGATGTACTCCAGTTCGGCGGCATTGACGCGGGGCTGCTCCGAGGGCTTCTTGTAGAGGAAAACCCAGAAGCCCATCCAGATGAAGCCCAGCGCACCGATGACGATGAAGGCCAGCTCCCAGCCCCAGGCCTTGGCCAGCAGCGGAATGGTCAGCGGGGCGAACAGCGCACCGATCGAGGCGCCGGCATTGAAGATCGAGGTGGCGTAGGCACGGTCCTTCTTCGGGAAGTACTCGGCCGTCACCTTGATGGCGGCGGGGAAGTTGCCGGCCTCACCCAGAGCCAGGATGCAGCGTGCGGCGATGAAGAAGTACATGCTCACCATGGCGATCGTGGCGGCTACGGCCGATCCGGTCTCCACGGCAACCAGCGCCGCACGGTTGGGCAGTCCGACCCACGCCTCGGTAGCCACTCCGCACAGAGCGTGGGCACAGGCTCCGGCCGACCATACGCCAATGGCCCACAGGTAGCCCTTCTTGGTGCCCATCCAGTCGATGAAGCGGCCGGCGAAGAGCATGCAGATGGCGTAAACGATCGAGAAGATGGAGGTAATCAGACCATAGTGGTACTCGTTCCAGTGGAATTCGGGTTTGATGAACTCGTCCCACGTCAACGAAAGCACCTGACGGTCGAGGTAGTTGACGGTCGTCGCGAAGAAGAGCATCGCACAGATCACCCAGCGATACTGCGTCATCTTCCCGGCGAAGGTAGATTTGTTGTTGTCAGTCATTTATCCGGTTTTTAAAAAAGTAGTGTCAGGGGTAAGGTTCGGTAAAAACCGGCTGAACGTCTCCGGCGGTGATTGGGGACACCGCCGGAGCGTCATTCAGCGGGGGAAAATTCAGCGATGGATTGACCGCCAGCGGCGGCCTGACCATTGCGAGGAAGAGGCATTCATACACTTGAAGAGGAGCCACCCGCCCACGGACCCGACAGGGCTTTCAGAGGTAGTTCGGCCCGGGCTCGGCGGCAGGTCAACACCCGCACCGCTCAAGCCACCCGCCCACGGACCCGACTGGGCCTTCAGACGTGGATCCGGCCCGGGCTCGGCGGCAGGTCAACACCCGCACCGCTCAAGCCACCCGCCCCCCCCCGGGGAATCAACCGCGCGTGGAGGCGATGACACCCAGGGCGAAGCGGCACTTCTCGGTGATGGCCTTCCAGTCCTTCGCGGCGATCACATCCTTGGGGAAGAGCTGCGAGCCCATGCCCACGCAGAAGACTCCGGCCTTGAACCAGGCCGTAAGGTTCTCCTCCGTCGGCTCGACGGCACCCGTAGCCATGATGTTCGACCACGGCAGCGGAGCCTTGACGTTCTTGACGAACGACGGGCCGCCGACGTTGCCTGCCGGGAAGACCTTCGTCAGATCGCAACCCAGCTCCTGGGCGATGCCGATCTCCGTTACCGAACCGCAGCCCGGCGTATAGGGCACCAGGTGACGGTTGCAGACCTTGGCCACCTCGGGGTTCAGGTAGGGACCCACGACGAAGTTGGCGCCGTACTGGATGTACATGGCAGCCGTCGGAGCATCGACGATCGTGCCGACACCCATCACCATTTCGGGGCACTCCCTGGCGGCGAACTTGATCACCTCGATGAAGACCTCCGAGGCGAAGTCGCCGCGGTTCGTGAACTCGAAGGCGCGCACACCACCCTCATAGCAGGCCTTGACGACCTGTTTGGCGATTTCGGCGTCCGCGTGGTAGAAGACGGGGACCATGCCGGTCTTGGCGATGGCCTCCATGACTTGCATTTTAGAAAAACGTGCCATTTTCAGAATCTGTTTTTATCGAAACGGGCGGAGGAGCGGATTTTGTCGACCCCTCCCCGCACCCTGCATGGTTTCATTAACGCTGTACGCGACCGTTTGCGTTGCCGCCGGCCAGCGACTCGACCTCCTCAACCGAGACGAGGTTGAAGTCGCCGTTGATCGTGTGCTTGAGAGCCGAAGCGGCTACGGCGAACTCCAGCGCCTCGCCCTGCGTCGGCTTGGTCAGCAGGCCGTGGATGATGCCGCCCGAGAACGAGTCGCCGCCACCCACGCGGTCGATGATCGGGTTGATATCGTAGTGCTTCGACTCGTAGAACTCCTTGCCGTTGTAGATCATGGCCTTCCAGCCGTTGTGCGTGGCCGAGTAGGACTCGCGCAGCGTCGAAACGACATACTTGAAACCGAACGTCTCGGCCATCTGGCGGAAGATGCCCTTGTAGCCCTCGGCGTTGGTCTCACCGCCCTCGACATCGGCGTCGGGTTTGAAGCCCAGGCACAGCTCGGCGTCCTCCTCGTTGCCGATGCAAACGTCGACGTACTGCATCAGCGGCTTCATGATCGACTGGGCCTTCTCCTTGGTCCAGAGCTTCTTGCGGAAGTTCAGGTCAACCGATACCGTGACACCGTGACGCTTGGCGGCCTCGCAGGCCAGGCGCGTCAGCTCGGCAGCCTTGTCCGAGATGGCCGGCGTGATGCCCGACCAATGGAACCAGTCGGCACCCTCCATAATTGCATCGAAGTCGAAATCCTGAGGATCGGCCTCGGCAATGGCCGAGTGGGCGCGGTCGTAGATCACCTTCGAGGGGCGCATCGAAGCTCCGGTTTCGAGGTAGTAGATACCCACGCGATCGCCGCCGCGGGCAATATAGTCGGTCTTGACGCCATACTTGCGCAGGGCGTTGACGGCCGACTGACCGATTTCATGCTTCGGGAGTTTCGTCACGAAGTAGGCATCGTGGCCGTAGTTGGCGCACGATACGGCCACGTTGGCCTCGCCGCCGCCATAGACGACGTCGAACGAATCGGATTGTACGAAACGGGTGTTCCCGGGCGTCGAGAGACGCAGCATGATTTCACCTAAAGTTACGATTTTCATTGTCTTTCCCTATATTGGTTAGAATTTGAAGAAGTTTTTCGCATTGCGGTAGCAGATGTCCTCGACGATCTCGCGACCGATGAAGTCGATCTCCGAGGCGGGGAGCAGACCCTGCTCGATATCGTTGCCCAGCAGGTTGCACAGCGTGCGGCGGAAATACTCGTGGCGCGGATAGGAGAGGAACGAACGCGAGTCAGTCAGCATGCCGACGAAGCGGCTCAGCAGTCCCAGCGTCGAGAGGGCGTTCATCTGCTTCTCCATGCCGTCCTTCTGGTCGAGGAACCACCACCCCGATCCGAACTGGATCTTCCCGGCGCCGTAGCGGCCGTCCTGGAAGTTGCCGAGCATCGTGGCGACCAATTCGTTGTCGCGCGGATTGAGGTTGTAGATGATCGTGCGGGTCAGCTTGTCGCGGCTGTCGAGCATGTCGAAGAACTTCGACATGGACTTGGCCACCGTGAAGTCGCCGATCGAGTCGAAGCCCGTATCGGGGCCCAGCCGGGCGAACATGCGCGAGTTGTTGTTACGGATGGCGCCGTAGTGGAACTGCTGTGTCCAGCCCGTCTCGTGGTCCATGACGGCGAACTCGACCAGCATGGCGGTCTTGTACTTGCGGATCTCCGCGGGCGTCAGCTCCTGACCGCCGTACACCTTATTAAAGATGGCATCGATCTCCGGCTGGGTATAATCCTCGGCGTAGAACTCCTCGATGCCGTGATCCGACAGACGGCAGCCCACCGACTCGAAGAACTTGTGCCGCACGCGCAGGGCGTCGATCACATCGGCGAACTTCGAGATCGAGACCCCCGAGACGTCGGAGAGCTTCTCGATGTAGGCCCGGAAACCGGCCGGCGACTCGACGGCCATCGCCTTGTCGGGGCGCCACGTCGGGAGCATCCGCACGGCGAAGCCCTCGTCGCGCACCTTGATATGGTTTTCGAGCGAGTCGACCGGATCGTCCGTCGTGCAGACCACCTCGACGTTGTAGCGCTGCATCAGGCCGCGGGCATAGTACTCGGGCTGCTGCAGGAGGGCCGTACAGTGGTCGTAGATCTCGCGGGCGGTCGAGGGGTTGAGCAGCTTCGTGACCCCGAAGGCGGTCTTCAGCTCGAGATGCGTCCAGTGGTAGAGCGGGTTGCGCATCGTGTAGGGGACCGTTTCGGCCCACTTTTCGAACTTCTCCCAGTCCGTAGTGTCCTTGCCCGTGCAGTAGCGCTCCTCGACACCGTTCGTACGCATGGCGCGCCACTTGTAGTGGTCGCCCTCGAGCCAGATCTTCGAAAGGTTCTCGAAGCGGTGGTTCGAAGCCACGTATTCGGGGCTCAGATGGCAGTGGTAGTCGATGATGGGCTGCTTGGCTGCGTGTTCGTGATAAAGCCGCTGCGCCGTCTCGGTCTGCAACAGGAAATTCTCGTCGTTGAACTGTTTCATCGTTTTATGCTATATTCCGTTTAAAAGTCCATGGAATGGAACGAAGCTCCAGAAAATCGTCCCTTTTCACCATGTAAAATTAGCAACTTTCCGTCAGACACAATACGAAAAATCACCAAATTAAATAGAATATTTGCCATTTTGGTTGACCAAAGTACGGAAAAATTGTAAATTTGCCAAACCTAACATCGAAAAAACTTCAGTAAACGTATGATGAGAAACTCGATCTTCGGAGCGGCTGCCCTGCTGGCCGCCTCCTGTACTCCGGCACTGAACGTCGAAGTGACGAACAACACCCAACTCGAACGCGATGACGAGACCGTCGAAATCGCCTGGTCGGAGGTCGCCGTCCTCAAGGGCGTGACGCCCGAAAACGTCGTCGTGCTGGACGACGAACGGGAGCAGATCCCCTCGCAGGTACTCTACCGCGGTGAGGCCGAACCGCAGGCGCTGATCTTCCAGACCGACGCCGACGCCATGCAGACCAAACGCTTCCGCATCACTACCGGAACGCGTGAGGCCTATCCGACCGAAGCCTACGGCCGTCAGGTTCCCGAGCGCTACGACGACTACGCCTGGGAGAACAACAAGGTGGCCTACCGCCTCTACGGCCCGGCCCTGGAGACCTCGCCCGAAAAGCTCGTCACGCCGGGTATCGACGTCTGGGTGAAGTGCACCGACAAACTGGTCATCGACGAGTGGTATGCCAAGGGTGACTACCACCACAACTACGGCGACGGCATGGACTGCTACAAGGTGGGCGTGACGCTCGGCTCGGGGGCTTCGGTACCCTTCGTCGACGGCAAGTTCTGGTTCATGGACCACAACTACGCCACGGCCCGTACGCTGGACAACGGTCCGATCCGCACGACCGTCGAGCTGACCTATGCCCCGTTCGACGTCAACGGCACGCAGGTATCGCTCGTGAAGACCATCTCGCTCGACGCCAACCAGCGCTTCAACCGCATGGACAACCTCTACGAGGGTGAGTTCACTGAGATGCCCGTCGCCGCCGGATTCGTGCGCCACGACGTGAAGCAGCTGACCAACGGCGACGACTGGATGGGCATGTGCGAAGCGGCTTCGGATTCGAAGGATCCCGTGCGCGACGGCGACATCTACCT
Source organism: Alistipes megaguti (assembly GCF_900604385.1). Lineage (NCBI taxonomy): Bacteria > Pseudomonadati > Bacteroidota > Bacteroidia > Bacteroidales > Rikenellaceae > Alistipes > Alistipes megaguti. Next base: position 3,111,837 of record NZ_LR027382.1, read on the forward strand.
GGGAGTGATCCTGCCGGGCGGCGAGATGATGCCCGACACGCTGGGTCATGCCGTAGCGGTCAAGAATGTGAAATCGGGCCAGACGCTGACCTACTATGCCGGTTCGGGCTGGAGCCAGGGCGGTGTCGACGACATGAACGAGTGGATCGAGGAGATCACCGCAGCCAACGCTGCCGCCACGCAGCCCCTGCAGGTAACCATCGTCAAGAAATAGGGCTCCGCTGCGGAGTCCATCCGAACACCCCGGGCAAACAACTGTCCGGGGTTTGTTTTGCCGCTACCCGCCCCGGCCGACACCACGACGACCTCTCCGTCACGGCATATCCTGCACCCCCTCTCTCTCACCTTCCCGACAGACACGCCACGACGACCTCTCCGTCCCGGGATGTTCCGCAGCCGACCTCTCTCACACCCTCCCCGACCAAAAAGTTTCCGTCAAAAGTTCCCCCGGCCAAACAATCTGTTCGCTTTTTCCGTATCTTTGTCGAAACCGAGATGACCCCACGGAGCAATCGACAGGCCCGCCCCCGGCAACCGTCGCCCGGCATCCGATTCCTCCGGCGACCGGCTGCAGCGAGATATTCCCCGGCCGCCAGCCGGCCCGAAGACTCCGAACTCCTCCCGGCCCAGGTATCGACTCAAGAACAACCAACATGGATAACAAGAAAATCGTCACTTTCGGAGAGATCATGCTGCGGCTCACGCCGCCCGACAACCTGCGCTTCAACCAGACGAAGCTCTTCCGCGCCAGCTACGGCGGCAGCGAAGCCAACGTGGCCGTCTCGCTGGCCAACTACGGTCTGCGGAGCGAATTCGTCACCTGCGTGCCGGCCAACCGCATTGCCGACGCCTGTCTGGACGATCTGCGCAGTTACGGGGTGGAGACCACCCACGTACTGCGCCGCGGACAGCGGCTGGGCCTCTACTACATGGAGGAGGCTGCGGCGATGCGCTCGTCGCAGGTGGTCTACGACCGGGCCGGCTCGTCGTTCGACGCGCTGCAGCCGGGGCAGATCGACTGGGCGTCGCTCTTTGCCGATGCCGCCTGGTTCCACTGGTCGGGGATCTCGGCCGCCGTGAGTGCTTCGACGGCCGAGATATGCGCCGAGGCCATTGCCGCAGCCCGTCGGGCGGGGCTCGTCGTCTCGTGCGACCTGAACTACCGCAAGAACCTCTGGCAGTACGGCAAGACGGTACAGGAGGTGCTGCCGCCGCTGATGGCGCAGTGCGACTTCTTCTTCGGCACGGACGACGAATACGAAAAGATCCTCGGCATCCGGCTTCCGAAATTCGAGGCCCGCGACTCGGCCTACCAACCCGATACCAAGGGTTACGAAGCGGCTTCGCAGCAGGTGGCCGAACGTTTCCCGCTGTGCCGGGGCATTGTCTTCGGACTGCGCAACGTCCTGAGTGCCAACCACCATCTGATCTCCGGAACGCTCTACACCGGAGGCCGGCTCTTCACGTCGCGCGTCTATGACATCGACTGCGTGGTGGACTGCGTTGGCGTGGGCGACGCCTTTGTCGGCGGGCTGATCTACGGACTGGCCGAACACGCCGGGGACATGCAGTTTGCGCTGGACTTCGGTACGGCGGCCTGCGCCATCAAGAATACGGTTCCGGGCGACTACAGCCAGTTCACGGTCGAGGAGACGGCCCAACTGGCCCGCGGTCCGGTCAACGGCCGCATCGCCCGATAGAGGCCGCGAATACCACGGAAAGACCGCGAAACACCGCGGAGAGACCGCAAAACACCGCGGAGAGACCGCAAACACCGCGGAGAGACCGCAAACACCGCGGAGAGACCGCAAACACCGCGGAGAGACCGGAGCACAGAGTATATAACCGATGTTCCGGCAATGCGCACAACCGACCGCTTCACACACTCTCACTCACCACACACCACACAAAAAGCCCGGCTCCTTACGGAGTCGGGCTTTTCTTTTTCCGGGATTGAGATCCGCGGGAGGTCCTGGCGAACAGGCCCCGGAACCCATCTGCAGTCCCGGGATCTATCCCCCCTGTGGGCCCCCGGGCGGGAAACTATTCGATACCCTTGGCCTGCTTGTAGAGGGCGTTGTAGGTATTGTACTTGTCCATCACACCGGGTTCGTCGCGCAGACGGAAGCAGAGCGACTTGAGGAACTCCAGCGTATCCATGTCCTCGGGTTTGATCTCGTGAGCCTTCTCGAACCAGGGCAGAGCGGCCATGTAGACCTCGTTTACGGTCTTCAGATCGGCGTCGTAGGCAGCCTGGCTGCTGTACTGCTTCTCGTTCATCTCCTTGTTGAGTTCGTCGCCCTTGATCGTGTAGAAGACACCCAGGTAGTAGTTACCCTCGAAGAGATCGGGCTTCAGCTCAACGACCTTCTCGAACGATTCGATGCTCTTGTCGTAGTCCTTCAGAGCGTAGAAGATACGACCGCGGCCGAACCACAGGTCGACATTGGTCGGGTTGTCGGCAATGGCCTTGTCGATCAGTGCCACCAGGTCGGCGGGATCGCCCACACCCTCTTCCGAGGTGTAGAGCTGCATCAGACCGTCGAGGATCCGCTCATTCTTCGGGAACTTCTCGATACCGGTCAGCAGAGCCTGCTTGGCCTTCATGATATTCTCCTTGTCGGCCTCGCGCTGACCATAGTAGCAGTGGAAGAGGTAATAGTAGATGTTACCATCCTCATCGGCATAATTCTTCTCGATGGCCTCCTGGAGATATTTGCCGCCACGGACGAACGATTGGGGATTGTTCGAACCGTCGACCGTCAGCAGATAGCCGGCATAGTAGAGCAGTGCGGGGTCGGCCTCGCCGTAGGCGGGATTCGACTGAGCCTCGTAAGCCGTAGCATAGGCGTTGGCGGCGCCCACATAATCCCCGGCATCAAGACCGGCATTGCCGACCTGCGAGCAGAAGTCGCTGATCTGCTTCAGACCCTCCTTGACCTTGCCGGCACTCTTGGGGTCGAGTTCATAAGCCTTGTTGTAGGCTTCGATGGCCTTTTCGGGGGCATCCTTGATCACCCAACGGGTCTGCTTCCACGTAGCGACCTTGTTGTCCTTGATGTAGGCCGTGAACCAGGGATAGACCCATGCGGTATATTCCACACCGTTGAGCGTCTCCTGAGCGGTCGACTTGGGGTCTCCGACCGTCAGTTTGAGCATCGTAGCCTCCATGTTGACGAAGAGGTTCTTCGTCGGCTCGGCGGCCACCTCATAGAAAGCCTTACCGCGGTTGATCCACGTTGCGGCCTTTACTGACTTCTTCTCGTTGGCGATGTCGGCATCGCTCTTTTCGATCTTGGCGAGAAGCGCTTCCTTGTTTACCTTCTGGGCCTCGACGGCGGGAATCGCTACGAGCAGCGCCGCAAAAGCCGTCAAAATCGTCTTTTTCATACGAATTGGTTATTATTAAAAGTTCGGTTGTTACTCTCTTTTTCAATCAGCGTTCCTGTCATCAGTTTTCCGACTCGGGAGTCTGCGTGTCATCGGTCGGGGCATCGGTCTCCGGAGCCGAGGCATCGGTTGCGGAGGTGGCTCCGGCCTCGGCCGTTGCGGTCGCCTCGCTGCCTTCAGCTCCCTCGGACTGAGGATTCTCCTCCTCACTGGCAGCCGGTACGGCCATCACCGAAGCGATGGCATCGCCCTCGCGCAGGTTGATGATGCGCACACCCTGCGTGGCGCGGCCTGCCAGACGGATCTGCGACACGGCCGTACGGATCGTCAGACCCGAGCGGTTGATGATCATCAGATCGTTGTCGTCCGTGACGGCCTGGATCGAGATCAGCTTGCCGGTCTTCTCCGTGATGTTGATCGTCTTGACGCCCTTTCCGCCGCGGTTGGTGATGCGGTACTCGTCCAGATCGGTGCGCTTGCCGTAACCGTTCTCGCTCAGCACCAGCACATCCTGCTTCGAATCGGGTTCGATGCAGATCATGCCCACGACCTCGTCGCCCTCGTCGAGCGAGATGCCGCGCACTCCGGCGCCGACACGTCCGATCGGGCGCACCGTATTCTCGTTGAAACGAATAGCCTTGCCGTCGCGGGCGGCGATCATCACCTCGGCATGACCGCTGGTCAACTTGGCCTCGATGAGCTGGTCACCTTCCCGGATAACGATGGCGTTGACGCCGTTCTGACGCGGCCGCGAGTAGGCTTCGAGCTTCGTCTTCTTGATCGTACCGTCTTTCGTGCACATGATGATGTAGTTGCTGTTGACATACTCCTCATCATTCAGGCGCTTGACGTTGATATAGGCGCGGACCTTGTCGTTGGGTTCGATCTGGATGATATTCTGAATGGCGCGGCCCTTCGACGAACGGGTTCCCTCGGGAATCTCGTAGACCTTCAGCCAGTAGCAGCGGCCCTTCTCCGTGAAGAAGAGCATCGTGTTGTGCATCGAGGCCACATAGATGTGCTCGATGAAGTCCTCGTCACGCGTGGCGCTGCCCTTGGCCCCCACGCCGCCGCGGTTCTGCGTGCGGTATTCGGCCAGCGGCGTACGCTTGATGTAGCCCAGGTGCGAGATGGTGATCACCATGTCGTCGTCGGCGTAGAAATCCTCGGGATTGAACTCCTCCGAAGCATAGACGATCTCCGTGCGGCGCTCGTCGCCGTACTTCTCCTTGATCTCGATCAGCTCGTCCTTGACGATCTGCATCTGCATCTCGACGCTTCCCAACACCTCCGTCAGATGGGCGATCAGCGCCTGCAGTTCGTCGCGTTCGGCAACCAGCTTGCCGCGCTCCAGACCGGTCAGGGCCCGCAGACGCATCTCGATGATGGCCGAAGCCTGCAGGTCCGAAAGTTCGAAACGCTCCATCATGGTCTGCTTGGCAGCATCGGGGGTCTGCGACGAACGGATGATATGAACGATCTCGTCGATGTTGTCCTGGGCGATCAGCAGACCCAGCACGATGTGCAGACGCTCCTCGGCCTTGCGCTTGTCGAAGCGCGTGCGGCGTACGACCACGTCGTGACGGTGGTCGATGAAGTAGCGGATCAGGTCGCGCATCGACAGCAGCTGCGGGCGGCCGTTTACCAGCGCGATGTTGTTCACGGCGAACGACGTCTGCAGCGGCGTATTCTTGAAGAGCGTATTGAGCACCACGCTGGCCACGGCATCGTGTTTCAGAATGATGATGATACGCAGACCGTTTCGGTCCGATTCGTCGTTGATGTAGGAGATGCCTTCGATCTTCTTTTCGTTGATCATGTCGGCGATCTTCTTGATCATCTCGGCCTTGTTGACCATGTAGGGGATCTCCGTGACGACGATGCATTCACGGCCGCTGGGCGTATGTTCGATTTCGGTCTTGGCGCGCATCATCACGCGGCCGCGGCCCGTGAGCATGGCCTCCTTGACCCCTTCGTAGCCGTAGATGATACCGCCCGTGGGGAAATCGGGGCCCTTGACGTAGTGCAGCAGCTCCTCGCCCGAGATCTCGGGATTGTCGACATAGGCACAGCAGGCGTCAACCACCTCCGAGAGGTTGTGCGGAGCCATGTTGGTGGCCATGCCGACGGCAATACCGCTGGCACCGTTGACGATCAGCAGTGGAATACGGGTCGGAAGGACCGTCGGTTCGGGGATCGTATCGTCGAAGTTGAGCGTCCAGTCGACGGTCTCCTTGTCGATATCGGCCATCACCTCGTCGGTGATCTTCTTCATGCGGGCCTCGGTGTAACGCATGGCGGCCGGAGAGTCGCCGTCCATCGAACCGAAGTTACCCTGTCCGTCGACCAGCGGGTAACGCATCGACCAGTCCTGAGCCAGGCGGACCATGGCGTCGTAGACCGACGAGTCGCCGTGGGGGTGGAACTTACCGAGCACGTCGCCGACGATACGGGCCGACTTACGGGTGGGTTTGTCGGAGTAGAGGTTGAGCTCCGCGCTCATATCGTAGAGGATGCGTCGGTGAACGGGTTTCAGGCCGTCCCTCACGTCGGGCAGGGCGCGCGACACGATGACCGACATCGAGTAGTCGATGTAGGCCGACTTCATCTGCTCTTCGATATTGATGGGGATGATCCGTCCCACCAAACCGGCATTCTTTTCTTCTTCTGTAAGCATCTATCTCTTCTGTATAACCGGATTTCCATGCGGGTCGTCAGTGCGGCCCGCCAAATAACGAACAAAAATAGTAATTTCTTGCGATCCGGGCAACTTTGCCGGGGAAAATCGCACGCGCGTGGGATATTTTTTCAGGGGACATACCGTTTTTTGGCCCTTTTCGGGCGATTTGAGGCCCAAAAAATTTTCACCCGACAGAGGGTCGGACAAAACGGTCCGGGAGGATGGTCCGATTCGCACAAACCATCGGCCTTTCATCCAACCAACGGCTTAAACCCCGGAGGCAGTTTGCAGAAAGAACGGTAGTTTTTGCCGGAAAAAAGAAGGTTGTCACGTTTTTTTTGTATCTTTGTCGTAGGGCCATACCTGACCCGGACATACTGAAAGAAGCGTTATGCTCATCTTGTAACTTGAAAACGTAGGAAATTTTCAATTAGATGCAAGGATGACATGGCTGCTCTCACGCTATGGCGTGGGCTGCTGTTGCTACATCTGCATCTATGGGTTTCCTACGACCTTCAAGTTTAGACGTGGCATTTGCGGTTCCACGCTTCTTGTTTACAAATGACCGCCGGAGGAGCCGCCAGCGGGACAAAACGACAACACCCATGAAGAAACTTTTATGCGTAGCCATTGCTTTCGTCTGCACTACGGCTTTGCAAGCGCAAGAAACGGAAAAAGACGTCACAGAATTTCTCGGTATCCCGGTCGACGGATACAAGCCCGCCATGATTGAAAAACTGAAAGCCAAAGGGTTCACATCCACCACATGGGACAAAGATGTTTTGGAAGGCGAGTTCAATGGAACCGATGTCCGTGTATATGTTGTAACGAACAACAATAAAGTCTATAGAATCATGTTGGCAGATAAAAACACCTGTGGTGAAACAGATATCAGAATCCGATTTAATTTGCTTTGTCGGCAATTCGAAAACAATCCGAGATATACACCCATAACCGATAAGGAACAAACAATTCCCGACGACGAAGATATTTCCTATGAAATAACAGTCAACGAAAAACGCTACGAGGCCGGTTTTTACCAAATTTCCCAATTGGACACCGTAGCCATATACAATGAATCGAAAAAATCGCTGCTGTCCAAATATACACAAGAACAGCTGGACAATCCGACAGAAGAAATATCAGCCGAAATCCGAATAAAGTATATTACTAATAAATTGATGTATGATCTTGCAACTTATAATAAATTCGTTTGGTTTAAGATTTCAGAACATGCCAGGAAATATTACATTTGCATGTATTACGACAACGAATATAATAAAGCCAACGGAGAGGATCTCTAACGCTCTATCAACAACAGACGACGTGCCGCCATATTTTTAACGAACCAACTGACGATCCGCTCCGCCATTCGACAAGATTAACGGAAGTCGATGAACTCGTACCCCTCGAAGCGGCTCCGCTCGAAGCGGGCAAGCGGTTCCGCCAGCGGCGCGACACGCCGCACCACAACCCGGATGCGTTCGCCGTCATAGTCGTAATCGAGCTGCTCGGGACGCATCGTGGCGGTCGAGACCGTCACGGTGACCGTTCCGGCCGAGGCGCCGCTGCCCTCCACCGGAGTCAGCCGGACCACGGCCTTTCCTCCCGTTTCGGAGAGGAGTTCGGCGCGGTAATCATCGCCCAGAAAATCGAACGCCCGCACGGGGTTGTTCAGGATGTTGCGGCTCGTGGAGTCGACTCCGGCAATCGTCACCTCACGCCGGTCGTTGTCGACCTCGTAGCGAACCTTTTCGTCGCCGTAGACCTCGGCATCGCCCAGCGAGAGGGCATACCCTGCCCCCTGCACGGCATAACAGCCTTCGGCACGGTAGTCGCCCGCCTCGATCACAAAGTCGACCTCATACCCCTTCATGGCACGGAATCCGGCCGCCAACCCTTCGAGAATCTCGGCGGCGCGTCCGGCCGCCGACACCGTCCCGACACCGGCAGCCATGGCCAGCAACAACAACCAGCGTTTCATATTTTACACGTTTGATTTATCCTTTAAACGATTTCCGCCCGGGTTTGATTGCCTGACTCCCCGCTTTTTCGGACATATCCTTTTGACACCCCGCCTCCCGGCATACCCGATACTCCCGGCACTCACAGTTCCAACGCCGCACACAACTCCACACCAGACACGATTCCACCGCCAGAGACTCCCGGCCCCGGCTGCCGACCCTTACGAGACGCCCAGATCCTGCAGTTTGGCTTCGAGCGAAGGCAGGTCGTAGAAGAGAATATCGCGGGGTTTGGCACCCTGCTGACGGCCGACGATACCGGCTCGCTCGAGCTGCATCATGATACGGCCCGCGCGATTGAATCCCACCTCGTAGTTGCGCTGAATCATCGACGTGGAGATCTGGCCGCTCGAGACGGCATCACGGGCAATCTCGGCAAAGAGCGAATCGTACTTCACCGGAGCCGACGACTCTTCGCTGCCCATCTGGCCGCCGCCGTCGCTGTCGGGCGTATAGTCGGGCAGCGCATAAGCCTCCGTATAACCCTGCTGTTTCGAGATGTAGTCGACGATGCGCTCGACCTCCTTGGTTTCGACCAGCGCACACTGGATACGGGTCAATTCGCCATCCTTCGAGATGAGCATGTCGCCGCGGCCGATCAGCTGGTCGGCACCCGGACGGTCGATGATCGTCCGCGAGTCGATCATCTGCATCACACGGAAGGCGATACGGGCCGGGAAGTTGGCCTTGATCTTACCCGTGATGACGTCGACCGACGGACGCTGCGTGGCGATGATCAGATGAATACCGATGGCACGGGCCTTCTGGGCCAGACGCGTCACGGGAGTTTCGACCTCCTTGGCGGTCATGATCAGGTCGGCGAACTCGTCGATCACCACCACGATATAGGGCATGTAGCGGTGGCCGTGCATCGGGTTCAGCCGCCGGGCCACGAACTTGGCGTTGTATTCGGCGATGTTGCGCACCTCGGCCTTCTTGCAGAGTTCCAGACGCATGTCCATCTCCGAGCAGAGGGCGTTCAACGTGTAGACGGCCTTCTTGGGGTCGGTGACGATGGCCTCGTCCTCGGACTGCATCTTGGCCAGGAAGTGGCGTTCGATCTTGGCGTAGAGCGAGAATTCGACCATCTTGGGGTCGATCATCACGAACTTCAGCTGCGCGGGGTGCTTGCGGTAGAGCAGCGAGGTGATGATGGCGTTCAGCCCCACGGACTTGCCCTGGCCCGTGGCACCGGCCACCAGCAGGTGGGGCATCTTCGTCAGATCGAAGACATAGTTTTCGTTCTGGATCGTGCGGCCGATGACCACCGGCAGTTCGGCCTTCGACTCCTGGAAGCGCAGCGAACGGATGGCCGAATACATCGAAACGATCTGCTTGTGGCGGTTCGGGACCTCGATACCGATCGTACCGCGACCCGGGATCGGGGCGATGATGCGAATGCCCGATTCGGCCTTCAGACTCTGGGCGATATCGTTCTGCAACCCCTGGATCTTCGAGATCTTGACCCCCTGGGCCTGGACGATCTCATAGAGCGTGACCGTAGGGCCGACCGTCGCCTTGATACGCTGGATCGGGATGCCGAAATACTTGAGCGTCTCCTCGATGCGGGTCTTGTTTTCGTAGATCTCCTCGTCGGAGACCCCTTCATCCGAAATGTAGTCCTCCAGCAGCGTCACGGGCGGCTTGTGGTAGTTCATGAGATCCTTCAGCGGGTCGTAGCTCTCCGTGGGGATCGACTTTTCGTCGACGAGTTTGGCCTCGCGGGACTCCACCGTCACCACAACCCCCTCCTTGGCGCCTTCCGCCGTTGAGACTCCGGCCGCGGCCGTCACTCCACCGGCCACCCGCGCATCGGATGCCGGCAGACCGGTCTCCGTCCCGGTCCGAACCGCCTCCTCCGGCGCCACGTCCGTCGCTGCGGCGGGCATGCGCTCCGACTGGGGAGTCTGTACCGCTTCGCCCGACGTTCCGGGATGCAGCTCCGGGGCCGACCCGGCAGCCGGCTCGATCGTCCGCTCGACGAACGGTTCGTCGGATGCCTCCTTCGTTTCGGGGCTCTCCTCCCCGACCGTAATCTCGATAAACGGATCGTCACCCGCACCGCCTGCACCGACCGAGGCCGTACGCCGCGGCTGCGGACGCTCCAACTCGATCAATCCGCCGCGACCCATCACCACACGTCCCTCGGGACGGGAGAGATCCACCTCCGTGAACTCGTCATCCTCGTCCGTCATGACGGCAGGCTCGATCGGGCGTCCGTCGGGAGTCAGCTCCACAAAGGAGCTCTCCTCCTCACCGGATTGCCGCTGCACCCCGCTTCGCGGAGCCGGCACGGGCTGTTCCGTCGCTCCAGGCCGGGGCTGCACATACGACGTCCGCGCCGATTCCGACTGCGCCCCGAAGGCTCCGGAATCCCGCACGTCGCGCGTACCTTCGGCCCGTGCATCGTTCTGCAACGCCGAGGCCCCTCCCATACGCTCCGCCACGGCTTCGCGTCCGGTCGCAACGCCCCGTCCAGTTTCGCGGTCCACGGTCCGGTCGTTCTCCATCGCGGCTGCACGCCCGGTCTGAGCCTCGCGTCCGGACTCGGTTCTCCGGGTCTCCCCGCGACGCGTCTCCGGGCCTCGTCCCGCGGCTGTCGCAGCAGGAACCGCCGATTCCGACGCCTCACCCGGCACATCCCCGGACTCTTCGTCGAACGCCGTATCGGCCTCCGCCGCATGGGCATGTACGACCTTGCTGCGGACCGTATCGACGATCTTTTCACTCTGGTCGACGAGGACGTTCCCGGCCCGGTTGACCTTGTTGATGAAATTGCGGTTGATGAAGACCCCGGTGAGAATCCAGCCGCCGATCAGGACAATCAGCGTTCCGAGCGAGCCGATGGCGCCGGGCAGCACTCCGATGGCAGCCGTCTGGCCGACCGCATGACGGCTGGCCAGCAGATTGCCGAATGCGCCGCCCCACCCGGTGCTCGAGCAGAGGCTCCAGCGGGCATCGAAGAGATAGCCCAGCGAGAGCGATCCGAGAATCATGATGAAGCAGAGCGAGAGGATCGACTGGTTGATCCGCAGGGGTTTCTGACGGATGATCCGCACCCCCAGGAGAATCAGCATCACGGGAATCAGGATACCGAAGACGCCGAACGAATTGTCCACCAGCAAACGTCCGAGCCGGGCGCCGAGAGGGCCGCAGGGATTTTCGACCTCCGCACCGACCCATTCGCGCTCCTCGGTCGACTTCTGGAGCACGCTCTGATCGTCGGCCCAGCTGAAAAAGGAGAAAAAGACCGCCGCCGCGACAAAGATGCCCACGCACAGCAACAACAGACCCGCAATCCAGCGGGCGCTGTCGCGATTCGAGCGCTGAACGTTCTGCCGAGCGTTGGAAGAGGTATTTCGGGATGCCATTGCTGTTGAATTCTTACACCTGAAAGTTCGAGCGAAGTTACGAATTTTTTCCGAGATTCCGGGCCTCGCGCGGGTGAAAAGGGACAAAAAGGGACAAAAAAGAGCGGAAGCCGATCTTCGGGCCGCAGGCTGAAACGGCCAAACGCAGCCCGGCGGCTTCAGACGCCCCGTTCCAATACACCCTAACTACAAGGATTCCAGCGCCTTGCGTTCGAGACGCCGGCGATAGGCCTCGTCGGCGAACGTACGGAACTCAAACGTCGGACGGTGCATCTGCGAAGCCCTCAGGCCGTTGTCGTCAAGCAGCTGCTCAACCCGCCGCGCCACGGCCGGCGATGGATCGACGATCGTCACCCCGTGCCCGGCGACCACCCGCTTCAACACGGGCAGCAGGAAGGGATAGTGCGTACATCCGAGCACAATCTGGTCGGCGCCCCGCTCCAGCATCGGCTCCACGGCGGCCCGTACGCAGGTCTCGGCCTCGGGCGTCGATTCCCGGTCCGACTCGACCAGTTCGACAAAGCCGCGCCCCGGAACCGTCAGCACCTCAATGCCTTCGCCATACCGGGCCGCCGTATGGCGGAACAGCTCGCCGTCGAGACTCCGCTCCGTGGCCAGCACACCCACCACCCGGCTGCGCGTGGCCAAACAGGCGGGTTTCACCGCAGGCTCCATGCCGACAATCGGCACTCCGGCATACTTCGCCCGCAGAGAGTCGATCGCCGCGGCCGTCGCCGTATTGCAGGCCACCACCACCAGTTTGCACCCTTCATCGTGCACGAGCCGTCCGACCGCCTCGTCAGCCAGCACGCGGATCTCCTCTCCGGGACGCGAACCGTAGGGACAATTCTTGCCGTCGCCCAGATAGACCAGCGATTCGGCAGGCAGCAACCGCCGGATCTCGCGCCAGACAGTCAGCCCGCCCAGCCCCGAATCATAAACACCTATGGGAGAATCGTTCACTTTGTTTCGTTGTTTGCTCTTGCCCGGATGCCACGTCGGGTTCCGCGCCTCCGGCCCCGTGCTTCCCGTTAGTCTCCAGGCCCATGCTTCCTATCACGCCTCCGGCCCTGTGCTTCCCGTTACGCCTCCGGCCCGGAGCACCCGTCATTTTTCCGGTTCCGCCCCGTCGCCGAGGATGCGGGCCACAATCTCATCGTCCGACAAGCGGTCGCACTCGATCACCAGCGTCGCCCGTCCGTAGAAGGGGTCGCGTTCGGCCATGTCCCGCGTCATGAAGGCTACGAGCTCCTCATCATTGAGCCCCTGCAGCCGCGGACGTTTGCGCCGTCCGTAGGGGCTCAGCCGCCCGGCGATATTCTCTGCCGAACGCCGCAGATAGATCGTCCGCCCGGCAGCATTCATGCGCTCCATGTTGTCGCGCCACACCGGAAGACCGCCGCCCGTGGAGACAACGGCCGATTCATTCCCGGCAATGGCCTCTTCGAGCACCGCACGCTCCACCTCGCGGAAATGCGCCTCGCCCTCGTAACGGAAGAGATCCGAAACCGAAGCCCCTTCACGGGCCTCGATCAGCGTATCCGTATCGAGAAACGGGACCCCCAGGCGCCGGGCCAGCCGACGCCCCAGGGTGCTCTTGCCGCAACCCATGTACCCAACCAGAAACAGCAGCCCCATCGTTCGTTTTTTTTGTCAGAAAAGATTCAACTGTTCGGGGTCGATCATCTGGTCGGCATCGCCCTTGGGCCGTTCGATCTCAAACTCCACCCCGCCGGCATTCGAGCCCGAAGGCGGAAGCCCCGCATCCGACAGCGTCGGCACCGGTTTTTCCCCACCGGAGGCTCCGTCGGAGAATTTTCCGGACTTTGAATCAGCCGTTTGAACGTCGTTATCTGAAGTATCCGTCAAGTGATCGCCGTCAATCGCCTCATCGTCCGAATGTTCCGGCTCGGGAGCCAGCTCCGGTTCGATCATCCGCAGTGTATCCACCTCGTAAGTGGTCAACCGCTTGCCCTTGGCGCGATGGCTCTTCACGCCGACAAATTCGTCGACGTCGATCAGATCGGCCGGCCGCGAGGCGTGCGCCCCCTTGTAGGTGATCTCCAGCTTGGCCCCCGCCCGCTCGGTCACACAGACAAAGCGGTCCTCCGGATCGAGGAACTCCTGCATCTTGTCCGACAACTCGGCCGTGAAGCGTTTCAGATAGTAGTATTGCTGCTCCTGATCGTAGTAGCAGAGGCTGTAGACCCGGTGGGCCGAATAGCGGCCCACATAGGTCGTATCGTCGGGGAAGTGCTGTCCGAGGTCGTAGCCCGTAATGTAATACTGGTTCTTGGCCGTCCAGACGATCAGTTTGTCGTCGCCCTTGAACTCGCCCAGCAGGCGGCCCCGGCCGTCGGCATTCAACCTCCGCACATCCTCGTCGTACCAGATATCCTGACCGCCCAGCGTCGAGGTGCCCCGCTCCTTGAGGACGATCTTGTGGATGCCGTAACGCGAGAAGAGGTTGCCCTGGCTCTGGCGGCCCTTGATCGCAAGCGTCGAGAAATCCAGGTCGACAATCACCTTCTTCAGACGCGGACGCGGCTTGAAGTAAACCTTCAGCACCTCGGCCTCACCATTCGGATTGACAGACATATAGAGAATCTCACTCTTCGGCGTTCCCTTCGTGATGTTGTACTCCTTGTCGCGCGTGATGCCCTTGATGGCGCAGCGCTTCATCATGATCGGTCCGTTCTTGCCGTCGCGGTAAAGGACGTTGTAGATCGTCCGCTCGTCGTTGCGCTTGAAGATGCCGATGTAGTAGATCCCCTTGTCGAAGAAGGCCTTCTCACTCACCTTCGTGATGATGTAGCGTCCGTCCTTCGTGAAGACGATCACGTCGTCGATATCCGAGCAGTCGCACACGAACTCCGCATCCTTCATCGTCTTGCCGATGCCGAAGAAGCCCTCCGCCCGGTCGACGTAAAGTTTGGCGTTCGTCACGGCCACCTTCGTCGCCTCGATCGAGTCGAATTCGCGCAGCTCCGTGCGCCGTTCGCGCCCCTTGCCGTACTTGTCGCGGATCCGCTCGTACCACGCCACCGCATAGTCGGTCAGATGGTCGAGGTTGTATTGCGTCGTCTTGATATCCTCCTCGATCTGGCGGATCTCGTTGTCGGCCTTCTCCGAATCGTAGCGCGAAATGCGGATAAATTTCAGTTCCGTCAGGCGCTGCACGTCTTCAAGCGTCACTTCACGTCGCAGCTGTTTCTTGAAGGGTTCCAGCCCCTTATCCACGGCCGCATAAGCCTCTTCGCGAGTCTTGCACCCCTCGATCAGCTGGTAGAGCCTGTTCTCGATGAAGATCCGCTCGAGCGACGCCGCATGCCACGCCTCGTTCAGTTCGCCGAGGCGGATCTGAAGCTCCTGTCCCAGCAGCGCGCGCGTATGGTCGGCCGAGCGGCGAAGGATCTCCGACACGCCCAGAAAGTGCGGTTTGTCGTCCCAGATGACGCAGGCGTTCGGTGCAATCGAGACCTCGCAGTCCGTAAAGGCGTAGAGGGCGTCGATCGTCTTGTCCGACGACTCGTCCGGCGCCACCTGGATGATGATCTCCACCTTGTCGGCCGTATTGTCGTCCACCTTGCGGATCTTGATCTTCCCCTTGTCGTTGGCCTTGATGATCGACTCCTTGATCGACTCGGTGGTCGTCGTGTAGGGGATTTCGGTGATGGCCAGCGTCCGCTTGTCGATCTTCGAGATCTTCGCTCGCACCTTCACCGTACCGCCCCGCAGACCGTCGTTATAGCGGCTGACGTCGGCCATGCCGCCGGTCGGAAAGTCCGGGTAGAGCTGGAACTCCCGACCCTGAAGATGGGCGATCGCAGCGTTGATCAGTTCGTTGAAATTGTGCGGCAGGATCTTCGACGCCAGACCCACGGCAATACCGTCCGAACCCTGCGCCAGCAGCAGCGGGAACTTCACCGGAAGCGTCACCGGCTCCTCCTTGCGGCCGTCGTACGAGAGCATCCACTCCGTGGTCTTCTTGTTGAAGACCACATCCAGCGCGAATTTCGACAGCCGCGCCTCGATGTATCGGCCCGCGGCCGCCTCGTCGCCCGTGAGGATGTTGCCCCAGTTACCCTGGCAGTCGATCAACAGGTCCTTCTGTCCCAGCTGCACCAGCGCATCCTTGATCGAGGCGTCGCCGTGCGGGTGGTACTGCATGGTCTGGCCCACGAGGTTGGCCACCTTGTTGTAACGGCCGTCGTCGACCACCTTCATGGCGTGAAGAATGCGTCGCTGAACGGGTTTCAGGCCATCCTCGACGTGTGGTACGGCACGCTCCAGAATCACGTACGAGGCGTAATCCAGAAACCAGTTCTTGTACATGCCCGTCAGTTTGCGCACGTCACCCTCGTCGTGTGTCAGGCGGTCGAACTTTCCCGGGCGCCGCACTCCGCCGCCCGACGCTCCGTTCGCGGCGGAATCTCCGGCAGCCGTTGCGCCTTCGGCCCCCTCGGCCCCTTCAGTCGCCTCTGCCCCTTCAGCCCCCTCGGCCCCTTCAGCCCCCTCGGCCTCCTCGTCTGCACCGTAGTCCGATTCGGGCGTCGAGGCATCCTCGTCGAAGGCCTCCTCCGGAAGCAGCGTCTCGTCGTCTCTATGTTTGTCTCTTGCCATAATTCGTCAGTTGATTTTCAGATCCTGCTCCACGAGGTCCTCCTCGATACGCAGATTGTCGATGATGAAGCCCTGCCGCTCGTAGGTGTTCTTGCCCATGTAGAACTCCAGCAGGTCGTGGATCGGGTCGTCCTTCGTGATGCGCACCATGTCCAGGCGCATGTTCTCGCCGATGAACTCCCGGAACTCGTCGGGCGAAATCTCGCCAAGACCTTTGAAGCGCGTGATCTCGGCACTCGCACCCAGTTTCGCAATCGCACGCAGCCGCTCCTCCTCCGAATAGCAGTAGATCGTCTCCTTCTTGTTGCGCACGCGGAACAGCGGCGTCTGCAGCACGAAGAGGTGCCCCTGACGGATCACGTCGGGGAAGAACTGCAGGAAGAAGGTCATCATCAGCAGCCGGATGTGCATGCCGTCGACATCGGCATCCGTCGCGATCACCACCTTGTTGTAGCGCAGATTGTCCATGTCCTCCTCGATATTCAGCGCCGCCTGCAGCAGGTTGAACTCCTCGTTCTCGTAGACCACCTTCTTCGTCAGCCCGAAGCAGTTGAGCGGCTTGCCGCGCAGCGAGAAGACCGCCTGCGTACGCACGTCGCGGCTCTTGGTGATCGAACCCGACGCCGAATTGCCCTCCGTGATGAAGATCATCGACTGCTCGGCCAGTTCGTTCTTGTCCGTGCGGTGGATCTTGCAGTCGCGCAGCTTGCGGTTGTTGAGCGACACTTTCTTGGCCGTTTCGCGCGCCTTCTTCTGTACGCCCGAGATCGCCTTGCGCTCCTTCTCGTTCTCGACGATCTTCCGCTGCAGGATCTGAGCCGTCTCGGGGTGTTTGTGCAGGTAGTCGTCGAGGTGTTTGCCCAGAAACTCCATCACGAAGTTGCGGATCGTCGGGCCCGACTTCGACATCTCCTTCGAACCGAGTTTCGTCTTGGTCTGCGACTCGAAGATCGGGCTCGAAACCCGGATCGAAATGGCCCCGATGAACGACGTGCGGATGTCCGACTGGTCGTAGTCCTTGTGGTAGAACTCGCGGACGGTCTTGGCAAAGGCTTCGCGGAAGGCCGCCTGGTGCGTGCCGCCCTGCGTCGTGTACTGTCCGTTAACGAACGAGTAGCAGCTCTCGCCGTAGCCCGTGCCGTGGGTGATGGCCACCTCGATGTCCTCGCCCGAAAGGTGAATCGGCGGATAGAGCGGCTCCTCGGACATGTTCTCGTTCAGCAGGTCGAGCAGTCCGTTCTTCGAGGCGTACGACTTGCCGTTCAGGCGGATCGTCAGTCCCCGGTTCAGGTACGTATAGTTGCGCACCAGCTGCTCGACATACTCCAGATTGTAGCTGTAGGGGCCGAAGACCTCCTCGTCGACCCGGAAACGGATCTCCGTGCCGTTCTTCTCCGTGAGGCCGCTCTCCCAGCGGTCGCTCTGTTCGAGGCCCTTCTCGAAATAGACCGTATGGGCCTCGCCGTCGCGCACCGACCGCGCCCAGAACTGGCTCGAAAGGTAGTTCACCGCCTTGACGCCCACACCGTTCAGACCCACGGTCTTCTTGAAAGCCGCGCCCTCCTCGTCATCGTCGTACTTGCCGCCCGTATTCATCACGCTCACCGCCGCCGAGAGCGACTTGAGCGGAATGCCGCGCCCGTAGTCGCGCACCGTCACCAGACCGTCCGCAACCGTGATGTCGATCTGGTGGCCGAAACCGTTCATGTACTCGTCGATCGAGTTGTCGGTCACCTCCTTGATCAACACGTAGATACCGTCGTCGGGCTGCGTGCCGTCGCCCAGTTTGCCGATATACATGCCCGGACGCAGCCGCACGTGCTCACGCGGGGTGAGCGTCCGGATCGCGTCGTCGCCGTAGTTGTTCTGATTCGTATTGAGTAAATCTGCCATAGTCTATCGTTTTTGCCGGATCTCGGCCAGCGCCGCGCACATCGAGTCGTGGACCTCCTCCATCAGTTCGTGCGGGTCCGTCGCCGCCACGCGCTCCGCCGGAATCGGCGGCAGAACCCGGATCGTGATCCGGTTGCCCCAGTTGAAGAGCAGATTCCGGCGGATCAGCGTCCGCGTGCCGTCCATCACCACCGGCAGGATATCGACCCCGGCCTCACGCGCCAGCGTGAAGGCCCCCGGCTTGAAACGGTGGATCTCCCCGTCCTTCGAGCGCGTACCCTCGGGGAAGATCGCAATCGACGCCCCGCGCGAGATCCACTCCTTGCCCTGATGGATCATCTGCTCCAGCGCCGCGGTCGCACGTCCCCGGTTGATGCAGATGTCGCCGTGAAGCACGAGGTACTGCCCGAAGAAGGGAACCTTGAAGACCTCGCGCTTCGATACCCACCGGAAATTGAGCGGCAGGTAGTACAGCGTCGGAATGTCGATCACCGTGTTGTGGTTGATGACGATCACGTACTGCTTCCGCCGGTCGATCAGCTCACGACCCTCGACCCGCTGGCGCCAGCGCAACGGGATGAAGAAAAAGATCCGCACCAAAATGCGCGACAGTTCGTGGACCACCCGACGACCCCGGTCGAACGGGTAGCAAACGACCAGCGCTACGGCCGACAGAATCATGAACACGGTGCACAGCAACACCAGAAATACGTAGTACAATGCGCTCAACATAAGGCTCTTGATTTCCGTTCGGGAGGGCCGCAGAAAAGCGTCCGCAACCCTATCAATCTGCAAATTTAGTGATTATTTCCCGGCTTTCCTACCCTACCGCCGATCGTTTTTTCAACATTTTTTCCCGGGCCTTCCCCTTTTTATATATGTATCCACTTTTTTCAAAAAAAATTAGTACTATGCATTGCAAAGTATAAATATTTTTACATATCTTTGTGGTGTAAACAAATCGGCCTCGTGCCAAAACCCGATACTTCCCATGAAAAAGTGGATCATTTGGATCGTGATGATCATCTGCGCCATTGAGGCTTCGGCCGCCAGACTCTGCCCGGCTCACGGACGCGTCGTCAATGAACAGGGCAAAGCCATCGAATATGCAACGGTCGTCCTCCTCAGGGAGGGACGCCAGGTGGCCGGCATGGCTACCGATGCCGACGGACGATTCCAACTGGAGGCCGCTCCCGGCCAATACGCCCTCCAGATTCAATACCTCGGTTGCGAACCCCTCAAGCAGTTGGTCCGCGTCGAACAGGACAACGACCTCGGTGAGTTCGTCATGCGGAGCTCCTCGACGCAGATCGAAGGGGTGGTCGTCTCGGCCCAGCTCGTGAGGCGCGAAGCCGACCGTTTCGTCGTCGACGTGGCAAACGCCCCCGCCGCCATCGGCAAGGACGGCATCGAACTGCTCGAACATGCCCCCGGCGTCTGGATCGACGGCGAAAAGATCTCGATCAACGGCAAGAGCGGCTCGAAGGTCTTCGTCAACGACCGCGAGCTGAGGATGGACAACGAACAGCTGCTGACCTATCTGCGCTCGCTGCGCGCCGAGGAGATCCAGAAGATCGAGGTCGTGCCGGTCACCGGTGCCGACTACGACGCCGATTCCGCCTCCGGCGTCATCCGCATCACCCTCAAAAAACGGCGCGAAAACGGCCTGAACGGATCCGTCGCCTTCAACACCTCGCAAAGCCGATACATCCACACCTACGACCCCTCGGCCAACATCAACCTCCACTCCGGACGGCTCGACTTCTACGCCTCGGTGTGGGCCTCGCCCGGCGGCGATACGAAGGCCATCTCCAACGAGAATACCATCTACAGCGGCTCGAACAAGGGGCTTACCGCCCATTCGGTCAGCCGGAAGGACGACGAAAGTTACGGTGTCAATGCCGGAAGCATCTTCGAACTGGACGAGAAAAACAGCATCGGTGCCGAGTTCTCCTACTGGCGCGGCAAGTCGGGAGGCCCGAACCAGACCTCGACCGATCTGAGTGACGGCAGCGAGGTGGTCAACACCCGAAGCATCTTCGACAGCCACAGCCTCAACAACACCTACGCCGTGACGTTCAACTACCTCCACAAGCTCGACACCCTCGGCTCAACCCTCAAGCTGCTGGCCGACTACACCCACCGCAACTCCGACTCGGGGAACGACAACTCGAGCCGCATCACCACGGGCAACTCCTTCGTCGACTCGCTCTACCGCGACAACGCCACGAGCATCTACGACGTGGCAACGGCTACGCTCGCCCTCGAAAAGAGCTTCTCGCCCCGCTGGACGCTGAAGGCCGGTGCCAAGTACACCTTCAACGACATGCGCAACGACGCCCTCTACGAATACCGGAAAGCCGACGCCTGGCTGCGAAACAACAGGCAGAGCTATACGGTCAACTACACCGAAAACATCGCAGCTCTCTATGCAACCGCTTCGGCCCGGCTCGGACGCTGGAGCCTCGTGGCCGGTCTGCGCGGCGAGTACACCCACACCCACGGCAAAAGCGGCGGCCTGCGCCAAAACTACTTCTCGCTCTTCCCCAATGCCAACATCTCCTATACGCTGGCACCGGAAAAGGGCCACTCGCTCATCCTGCAGTATGCCCGCACGATCGAGCGCCCGCGCTTCTGGTGCCTCAACCCGCAACGCTGGCAACTCTCCGACTACACCTATCAGAGCGGAAACCCGTCACTCGATCCCGCCTTCCAGCACGACGTGAATCTCACCCTCGTGCTGGCCAACAAATACTCACTCACGGGAGGCGTGCAGATCGTTGATGGTGAGATTCAGCAAACGATGCTCTCCGACCCCCAGAACCCCGACATGCTCCACCTCAACTGGGTCAACTTCGACGCCACGACCAGCTACTACGCAACGGTCAACCTCCCCTTCCAACCTGCCAAGTGGTGGCAGATGAACCTCAATGGCGTCTACATGTGCCGCGGCCAGCGCATCGAACAGCACGGTGAGCAGCACTTCTGCAACTGGGTCTTTGCCAATGTTTCGAACACCTTCTCGCTGCCGGCCAAGTTCTACATCGACTGCTCGTACTTCTACCAGAGCCGCATCGACCTGGGCAATATCTGGGTGATGCCCAACCACATGCTGCAGGCCGGCATCAAGAAGCGTTTCGGCGAGCGGTTCACCCTCTCCTTCTCGGTCCGCAACATCCTCGACCAGGACCAGCGGATCGGGGCCAGCGGCGACAACGAGGACTTTGTCCGCATGATGCACATCAGTCAGGCGTGGGGCAAGATTCAGTTCCGATTCGGCGTGACGTGGAATTTCCAGAGCGGAAAGGCCTTCCGAAAACGGGCCGTCGAGGCGGCATCCGCCGAGGACCGGGAGCGGCTCTCGAAAGGGTCCGGGACCGGATTCTGACCCCAAACGAAAACGGCCCGGCAAAGGGCTCCGGGAGGAAATGGTAAAAAAAACCGTCGGAAGAATGTTCTTCCGACGGTTTTTTACGACAGAGAGGGAGGGGTCAGATGGATCCATGCCGGTAGTGGCGAGGGTGCGGCAGCGGAAGGCGCCGCGCCCAGCGGTGGGCCCACCGCGGCAGGTGCGGACGCCGCATCCAGTGGGCCAGATGGGTCACCGCGTTGGGGACCGGAAGCGACTGTCCGGCGATGATCAGCGTCACGGCCACCAGAATCAGCACCACCCCCACGCCGATCCGCAGTGTAAAGGCCTCCCCGAAGACCACGACACCGAAAAACAGCGCCGTGACGGGCTCCAGCGCCCCGAGAATCGCCGTCGGGGTCGAGCCGATGCGGCGGATCGCCCCGGCCATCGTCACCAGCGAAATAATCGTCGGAAAAAGCGCCAGCGATATGGCATTCACCCACAGCAGCAACGTGGGGATGGCCTGCAGGTCGGCGCATCCGCGAAGCCGGACCACGTAGACCAGCGACCCGAATACCAGACAGTAGAAGGTGAGCTTCTCGGTCGGCAGATTCCGCAGCGACGAGCGGTTGATCGCCACGATATAGATCGCATAGGAGAGCGCCGAAAGGAAGACCAGCAGGACACCCGTCAAGTTGAGCGTCGTACCGTCACCGCCCTTGTAGAGCAGCGAGATGCCCGTGCAGGCCAGCACGATCGACAGCACCGTGGAGACGGTGACCCGCTCGTGAAACCCCACGGCCATGATGACGGCCACCATCACCGGATAGACAAACAGAATGGTCGAGGCAATGCCCGCATCCATCAGGTTGTAGCTCTCGAAGAGCAGTAGCGACGAGGCCGAAAAAAGGAGGCCCATCACCGCCAGCGGCACGATGTCGCGCCGGTTCAGGGCAAACGACTGCCGCCGGAAGAGCATCAGCGCACCCAGCATCACGACCGCCAGCACATACCGATAGAACAAAACCGAATCGGCCCCCATTCCTGCACCGTAGAGTGGCAGCGCAAAGAGCGGATTCAGGCCGTAGCTGGCAGCGGCTATCGCTCCCAGCACATAGCCGCGCGTACGTTCGCTGAGCATCTCAGAACTTCACCTCGGGGACCGTTTCGCTCCCCTCCGAAGCCTCGAAATAGGGCTTGCGCTCGAATCCGAACATCCCGGCAACGAGATTCGTCGGAAAACGCCGAACCGTCCGGTTATAGCTCTCGGCCGCCTGGTTGAAATCCTGGCGCGCTACCGAGATCCGGTTTTCCGTCCCCTCGAGCTGCGCCTGAAGCTCCAGAAAATTCTGGTTTGCCTTCAGGTCCGGGTAGTTCTCCGCAACGGCGATCAGACGGCCCAGAGCCGAACGGACCCCAGCCTGCGCCTGCTGGAACTCGGCCAGCCGTTCGGGCGTCAGGTCGTCGGCCGAAAGGTTGATCGACGTGGCCCGCGTCCGCGCTTCGGTCACCTCCGAGAGCGTCTGCTGCTCGTGCGCCGCGTACCCCTTGACCGTATTGACCAGGTTCGGAATCAGATCCGCACGGCGCTGGTACTGCGTCTCCACGTTCGACCACGCACTCCGTACCCGCTCCTCCTTGTTTACCAGCCCGTTGTAGGAGCCGTAAAGGAAGAGGGCCACAACGGCGACTACGCCGATCCAAATCCATTTTTTCATTGTTCTCGTTTGTTTACTTATTTATTATTATTCCTGTTTTCCCGTTTTCATGCGGCTTCTGCAGGCCCGGATTATCGGGGCTCCGGCTTGAGAGGGTCGCTCCGCCCGGTGTCACCCGCAAGGTGCAAGCCAGACCCCGGCATCATCCGCAGACCGTCCTCGGCCCGAGAGACAAATCCAGGCCGGCGTCACCAGCTCGAACCGGCTCCGCCGCCACCGAACGAACCACCGCCAAAGCCGCCACCGAACGAACCCCGGCCGCCGCCGAAGCCCCCCAGTCCGCCGCCGATGAACACTCCGCCACCCGGACCTCCGAAATGATCGTCGCCGTAGGAGCGGAACCGACGACGGAACCGATGTCCGCAATGCCGGCACTCATACTCGCACTCCTCGACCCGATAGGCCGGTGTCACCTCCAGCGTCTGCTCCGACACCTGGCGCAGCGCACGGTGTCCGCAATTCGGGCACGGGGTGCGCATCCGTTGCCGGCCCAGCCACACCAGCAGCGGAAGGCCCACGAAAACACCTCCGATCAGCGCCAGAATCGCCCACCACGGAAGCTCTCCGTCGGACGCCTCGCTCAAATCCGGATCGCCCCCCTCGAGCACCCGGGCCGCAGCCTCCACGCCGCTGACCATGCCCGCACTGTAATCCCCCGTACGGAAGAAGGGAATCATGCGCTGCATCTGGATCCGCTTGCAGAGGGCGTCGGGAAGGATGCCCTCCAGTCCGCCTCCCGTCACGAAGCGAATCTCGCGCAGATCCTTCACCAGCAGGATTCCCAGTCCGTTGTTGCTCTGCGAAGAGCCCACGCCCCAACTCCGGAAGAGTTCGATGGCAAACGAAAAAGTATCACCGCCGGCTATGTCGTCAACGGCCACAACGGCCACCTGCGCCAGCCCCCGCGTGCGAAGCGACGCACAGATCGAGTCGATCCGCCGGGTCGCATCCGCCGTCAGGATCCCGTCGGGGTCCGACACGTAGCGCCGCGCATCGAGCCGCTGCACGTTCGGAATCTCCCCGGGGCGGTACGTTCGAGCCTGCGCAGCGGTCAAGCCCAGCAGTCCGAATATCAATATCAGTATGATTCGTCGCATCGTCATATCTCAAGCGCAAAGATAACGAAATATTCTCCCCGTGCAATCCCGGATCGGCCTTGATGCCGTCCCGACCGCAAAAAAACGGCCCGCAATCGCTGCAGGCCGTCCTTTTTAGCGTTCGTCGCCGAGGGTCAGAAGCGGAAGCTCAGATAGATTCGCATCGACGAGGTCTTCAGCTTGCGCTTCGGCGCCGACATCTGATCCATCACATCCCCCATCGACGGATTGTCCTCCTCGCCGAACGAATCCTCGTCGAGATCCAGCCCGTCAAACGTCAGACCATTGTATTTGGCCGATCCCCAGCGCCATTCGACTCCCAGCGAGATGACCTTCCACGCCACGGCACAGCCCGCATTGAGCATCGTCACGTAGTGGTGATGAAACGTCTCGTCCATGTAAAGACCAGAATAGGAGGGCGTCACCCGGAAATAGCCGCTCACCTTCAGGTGGTGCACCGGATTGATCGTCACCGACGGTCCGAACTGCATACCGATCTCGGCCTGGTGCATCGCCGACGAGCTGACCTCCTTCGTGCTGGAATCAATCGTGTTCCAGGTCGACTTCGCATAGTTGATGTCCAGCCACGTCCAGTCCAGACCGAACTTGATCATCCCCGCAATCGGTTTCTTGTGCAGGTAGTAGGTCTTGCCGTAGCTCAGCGACACGCCGAAGTCACTCGTGATGTCGCCGCCAAAGGTCTTGTCCGTCAGCGTCTGCTTCACATAGCCGATATTGAAATACTTCGCCCGGTCCTTCCAGATCCGACGATTCAGGTCCGCCTGCTTGTAGGAGTCCCGCTCGGCCGTCAGCTGGTTAACGACCCGCTGCAGCGAATCCTGCTGCCGCGTCACCTCTTCGCTCTGCTGGGCCCGGACCCCCGAAACCGCAAGAGCCAGAATCATCAGAATGTAAAATTTCTTCATGCCTTTGCTGTTTATTGTATGTTTGGTAAATGAGTGTTCCGTCTCCGTTCCACCGCCCGGCTCCTCGACTGCAGTCAGGCCACCTCCATGCACACAATTTCGACAAAGATAGATCATTTTTTCCTTTCGGAAAAGTTTTTTCCCCGATCTTTTCTGTTCATCGCGTCAGAATCCGCCAGCTCCACGGCTCCATATCCTCCTCGACCCGACCCCGGAACTCATAGGCACAGCCCGTCATCGCATCCGTATACATCCCCGCGTAGATCCCCGTATAGTAGTCGGCGTGGATCCGGTAGGGCGACAGGTTCATCACCGCAATCACCCGATTGCCCGAAACTTCGCGAACCAGGATCATCAGGCAGTCCTCCGCATTGTTGCGGATCTCCAGCAGCTTGCCCCCGCGACCGCCCGACGCCAGCGCCGCATTCGCATGTCGCAACGACGTCAATCGCCGCAAAAACTGCGTATGCCCGTTCTCGTGGTAGCGCTCGGCCGGAATCGGATCCCGGTCGAAAAACGAAAACGAATGGTCGTAACCGATCTCCTGCCCCGTGTAGAGCAGCGGCAGCCCCCGCGGCACGACAAACGTGAAGAGCGTCATCACGGCCCGCGCCGCCCCCAGACGCGCGAACTCCGTACCGTTCCAGCTGTTCTCGTCGTGGTTGGTCGTGAAGCTCAGGCGCATGGCCCACTCCGGAT
Source organism: Alistipes megaguti (assembly GCF_900604385.1). NCBI lineage: Bacteria > Pseudomonadati > Bacteroidota > Bacteroidia > Bacteroidales > Rikenellaceae > Alistipes > Alistipes megaguti. The sequence goes on from NZ_LR027382.1 coordinate 3,137,610, forward strand.
AACGGTGCTGATCGGCGTAAAGGTAGTCCCGCAGCGAGGTCACACGGACCCGTTGGGCCGCCACGTCGTTCATCAAATGGTGCATCTCCCACGCATAGCACGCATCGAAGGCCCCCTGTTCGAAGAGGTTCGGCTGCTCGGCCTCGGCCAGCAGAAACAGATCCGGTTTCAAGGCCCGAAGCCGCCGGGCCGTCGCATTCCAGAAGGCAATCGGAACCAGCATCGCCATGTCGCACCGGAAACCGTCGACGCCGTGTTCCCGGATCCAGAACTCCATCGCCGAGGCCTGGTCCTCCCACACGCCCGGCTCCGCATAGTTGAGTTTGGCCGTGTCGCTCCAGTCGCACGGGATGACCGCCGCACCCGACGAATCCCGCTCGTACCACGACGCCGGGCGTTCGCTCAACCACCGCGCATCCCGCGACGTGTGGTTGGCCACCCAGTCCAGCAGCACCTTCAGTCCCAGCCGGTGCGCCTCCGCAACAAAGGCATCGAAATCGGCCAGCGTCCCCAACTCCGGATTCACCGCACAGTAGTCCCGGATCGAATAGTAGGACCCCAGCGTCCCCTTGCGCGACTCGACTCCGATCGGACAGATCGGCATCAACCACACGGCATCAATACCCAACTCCTTGAGAAACGCCAACTTCGCAGCTGCCGCACGGAGCGTCCCCTCCGGCGTCAACTGACGCACGTTCATCTCATAAATCACCGCCTGATAACTCCATTCCGGATGCAACATGTATCTTACAGCTTTTTCGTTTATGATTCCTGTCCGGATTCGGTCGCAGCAACGCGTGGATGCCTCAAAAAAGAGAGGAGAGTTCTCTCGCAAAACAGAGCTGCTCCCTTCCTAACTCCGACCGCTCGGAACATGCTCCGAATCCGATTTTTTTCGTTTTCGGACACCAAAGATACAATTTTTTCCCGAATCGCCCGCTTCAAATCCTTTTCCAATGTGAAATAGCTCGCTCCGGAAAACAAAAATATCGGATTTTTCACTATCTTTGCAAACCGAGTCACACCAAATATCTATTTTTTTAGAAATGAGCAACCTATACCGTCTCGTCGGATTCGCACTGCTGGGGCTTCTCCTCGCATCGTGCTCCGCCCAGAAACGTGTCTGGTACCTGCAGGATGTCCAACCAGCTACCCCCGAGCAGATCGTGCAGAACGGGGAGATCCGGATCAAACCCCTCGACCGTCTGATCGTCGTCGTAAACAGCAAGGACCCCGAACTCGCCGTACCGTTCAACTCCTCGACGGCCATGAGCTCTCTCTCAGGCAGCAGCACGACCTCGACCAACAGCATCGAGTCGCTCCAGACCCGAACCGTCGATGAGAACGGATGCATCCTGATGCCCATCATCGGGACCGTCAAGTGCGAGGGCCTCACCCGCAACGAACTCGCCCGGCTGATTGCCGACAAGATCGTCGAGGGCGGCTACATCAACGACCCCTCGGTAAACGTACAGTTCTCCGACATGAAGTTCTCCGTCATCGGAGAGGTCGCCCATCCCGGCAGCTTCGAGATCGACCGCGACCGGATCTCGATCCTCGACGCACTGGCCATGGCCGGCGACATGACCGTTTACGGCATGCGCAACGAAGTCATCGTTGCCCGCGAGGCAGACGGCAAACGGACCATCGAGGTACTCGATCTTACCTCGAAAGATGTCTTCAACTCCCCGGCCTTCTACCTCCAGCAGAACGACGTCGTATACGTCAAGCCCAACAAGTACAAGGCCCAGTCGGCCGAGATCAGCCAGAACCGAAGCTTCTATCTCTCGCTCGTCAGCACGGCGATCTCCGTCATTACGCTCACCGTCTCCATCATCTCCCTCGCCAAATAAACTCCGATCATGATCGAACAGCAACCGAACAACATACCCCAACAAGCCTTTAACGACGACCAGGCCGGGGCCATCAACCTGCACGACATCATCCGCATGATCCTGATGAACTGGTACTGGTTCGTCCTCTCGGTTCTCGTCTGCCTCGGTGTGGCATACTACTACCTGGCCAAAACCCCGAAAATATACAGCCGGACAGCCACCATCCTCGTCAAGGACTCACGGAAGGGCGGCGCACCCGAGCTCTCGGCCTTCAGCGACCTGGCCAGCTTCCAGACCCAACGCAGCGTCGACAACGAAATCTATATCCTCCAGTCTCGCCGGCTGATGTCCGAAGTCGTCCGACGCCTCAACCTCACCGAAGCATACTCCATTCACGAGCACCTCCGCGACCGGGACCTCTACGGACAGTCACCCATCGACGTGGACTTCATCAACGGCGACGACAACCAGTCCCTTTCGATGACCGTAACGCCCCGCGGCGAACAGCAGATCGAAATCTCCCAGTTCCAGGACGGCTTCGTCTCCAAACAGGAGAGCCGCTCGGTCGTGACCGCTCAGTACGGTGACACGATCCCCACGCCCATTGGCGAAATCGTCGTCCACAAGACCCTCTACATGAATCCCGAATTCAACGGCGTCCCCATCCGGGTCGGGAAGAGTTCGCTCAAGGCCCTGACCGACGCCTACCGCGGAGCCATCAAGTGCGATGTGGCCAAGCAGGGATCCGTGGTCACCATCTCGATGAGCAACTCCGTCGCCAAACGCGCCGAAGATGTCATCAATACCCTGATCGACGTCTATGAAAAGGACGCCATCGACGACAAACGCCGCGTTTCGGTCACAACGGCCGAATTCATCAAGTCCAGACTCGAGGTCATCGGACGTGAACTCGGCGACGTGGATCGCGACATCGAAAACATCAAAAAGGACAATCAGATGGTCGACATCGCCTCGGAAGCCACACGCAGCGTCACCGAAAGCTCGCAGTACAAGGCCGAAGGACTCTCGCTCGACAATCAGATCAATGTCGCTCAGTTCATCCGCAGCTATCTGAGCGACCCCTCCAAAGCCGGAGAGTTGATCCCCGCCATGGCCTCGGTCACCAATGCCGCCGTCTCGGCTCAGATCGACGAGTACAACACCTCGATCCTACAGCGTGAAAAACTCCTCGAAAACAGTTCCGAAAACAGTCCCGTCATCCGCGATCTGGACAACCTGCTCGCCGCGATCCGCCGAACCATCATCGCTTCGCTCGACTCCCACATCTCGACTCTCGAGATCCAGCGCGATGCCATGCGGCGCGAAGAGGAGCTCGCAAACCGGCGCATCTCGACCATGCCCTCCCAGGAGAAGGTCATCCTCGGAATCACCCGCCAGCAGAAGATCAAGGAGGAGCTGTTCCTCTACCTGCTCAACAAACAGGAGGAGAACCAACTCAACTATGCCGTCGCCGAGAGCAACTCCCGGACCATCGACGCAGCATACGGCAGCAATGCCCCCATCTCGCCCCGACCGATGATGATCCTCGGAATCGCACTGGTCGTCGGTCTGGCCATCCCGTTCGGTCTGCTCTTCCTGATCAGCATGCTCGACACCACCATTCGCGGCCGCAAGGATATCGAAGACCACCTCAGCGCTCCCTTCCTGGGCGACATCCCCTACCACGAAGGCGAAAGCCAGGACGGAGTCGTCGTCCGCGAAACCGGCCGCGACGCCATATCAGAAGCTTTCCGGATCCTCCGCTCGAACATGTCCTTCATGAGCGTTTCGGCCGGAAACGAAATGAGGACCATCCTCTTCACCTCGTCGAATCCCCACGCCGGAAAGACGTTCATCGCCATGAACCTCACCATGACGCTCGCCATGGCCGGCAAACGCGTCGTGCTGGTCGATCTCGACCTGCGACGTCATACCCTCTCCACGCTCATGGGACACGGGAAAACCCGAAACGGCGTCACCGGCTACCTCGCCGGATCGATCGCCGATATCGACTCGATCATCAACAAAACCTCCTACCACGAGAATTTCGACGTCGTATATGCCGGGGTTCAACCACCCAATCCCACCGAAATGCTCCTTTCCGAGAAGCTCGACCGGCTGATCGGTGAACTGCGCAGAAAATACGACTATGTCTTCATCGACAGTACTCCCGCCATGTCGGTGGCCGATGCCGTGATCACCGACCGGCTCTCGGATCTCTGCATCTACATCGTCCGCGAAGGCGTCCTCGACCGCCGGCAGCTCCCCGACATCGAGCGACTCTATCGCGAAAAGAAACTCCACAACATGTGCATCGTCCTCAACGGTGCCCGCACCCGCCGTCACGGGTATGGCTACGGGTATGGTTACGGATATGGCTACGGATATGGCTACGGATACGGCTACGGATACGGGTATGGGTACGGCGACGACTATCACGACGAAAGCTATCGCAAACGCATCAAGGATTTCCTCCTCTCGCTGACCCGCCGTCACCACAAGGACCACGACCATAAACACAAACACTGATCCGTCCGACCATGGCCATTCATCACGCTGTCATAGCCGTCGATTTCGACGGTACGGTTGTCACCCACGCCTATCCCGAGATCGGAGAAGATGCCGGTGCGGTCCCCGTACTCAAGGAGCTGGTCGAGAACGGCTGCCGGTTGATCCTCTACTCGATGCGGCACGGCAAACTGCTCGATCAGGCCGTGGCCTGGTTCCGCGAAAAGGGAATCCCCCTCTACGCCGTAAACGAAAACCCCGAGCAGAAACGGTGGACCTCCTCGCCGAAGGTGCACGCCGATCTCTACATCGACGACAGCAACCTGGGTTGTCCCCTGCGATTCATCGACGGCGTAAAACGTCCCGTCGCCGATTGGGTACGCATTCGCGAACAGCTCGTCCGCGAAGGATTCCTCGACTGACCGGGGGGGGGTGAGAGCGGCCGGAGAAGTGAGGGGCGGCCGGAAAAGAGATGGCGGCCGGAGAAGTGAGAGCGGCCGGAGAAGTGAGGACAGCCGGAAAAGAGAGGACAGCCGGAAAAGAGAGGACAGCCGGAAAAGAGAGACTGACAGGCAGGTCAAGCGGGCGGAGGTCCGACCAGGACAGCGGTCCGATCAAAACAACAGTCTGATCAGGGCAGAAGTCCAGACAAATCGGCTACCCGACCTGAGCGTCGGTCCGACTAAAACGGCAACCCTGCCAAGATGAGGCTCAACGAAGGCGTCAACCCTACCAAAACCAACGGCCCTAACGAGAAAAACGAACCGCTGAAGACGAGTGACATAACGTCGCAGGCAAGGTCTCCGACATCCGTTGCATCCAACCCCGATTTGGCAAAATCGGGGTTTTGTCGTACCTTTAGGAGAAAATCCAGACTCTACGAACGTGCCAACCGCCCTCTCCGTTTTCCTGCACCGTGTGACCGGCCTCCTGCTGCTCACCGGAATCTTCGCTTCAACACTTCCCCTCGCGGCCGCCCCCTACGAAAGAATCCAGACCCTTTCGATGGACGACGGTCTCCCACACAGCGACGTGAATGCCATCGTTCAGGATCCCGACGGCTATCTCTGGTTCGCAACCTTCAGCGGTCTGTGCAAATACGACGGTTACCGGATCCAAACCTTTCGGACCGACAACTCAAACCTCTCGAGCGATCGGGTCCTCACCCTCTTCATCGCCCGAGACTCCTCGCTCTACATCGGAACCGAATCCGGAGGCCTGAACTGCTACAACCCCGCCACCGAATCCATCACGCCGATCAACGATGAGTCACACGCCTCGGCCGATCAGGTTGTGAACGACATCTTCCAGGATCACGACGGAACCATCTGGGTCTGCCGCAACGACGGCCTGGCCTGCCTCGATACCCGAAACGGCGGCAGTTCGCTCCGCTCGAAACCCCGATGGGGAGGTTATTACATCCAGTGCGGCACCGTCCTGGAGGACGGGCGGCTGCTCCTCTCCACCGACGCAGGTCCCGTCATCTACAACCCCGAAACCGAAGAGATCCAGAACGTGCTCCGCGACGAGATCCGCGCCCGATGCCTCTCGATCCGAACCCTCCGCGACGGGAAAATCGCCCTCTCGGGCGGTTGGGGCGTGAGAATTCTGGATCCCGAAAGCTGGAAAGTCAGCCGAATCTGCGACTTCTCATCCCGCATCGTCTTTCAGGACAGCCAGGGTGAACTCTGGGTCGGAGCGTTCAATCAGGGCCTCTACAAATACGATGCGAACGGCGCCCAACTGGCACACTACCACCCAAAACTCCCCATTCCGCACGCCATCAGTTCGTTCGAAATCAGCGCCCTGTTCGAGGATCGTTCCGGCGTGCTCTGGATCGGAACCATCGGCGGCGGTCTGAACCGACTCAACATCGTCGAAAAACACATCGCCTGTTTCACCGAAGCGCAGGGGCTGAGCGAAAACCGCGTCATCACCTTCCTCGAAGCCCGCGACGGCACGCTCTGGGTCAGCACCCACGGGGGAATCGACCTCTTCGACCGACGGTCGGTGTCGTTCCGCAAACTCCGCATCAACGGAATGCCGAGCATCCGATTCGCCACCGTCTCGGCCTTCTTCACCGCGCAGAACGGCGACCTCTGGATCGGAACCTGGGACAAGGGCCTCTGGATCGTCCCCCGCAAAGAGGTCGAACAGGCCCCGACAAGCGGCGAAGTCCAGGCCCGGCAACTCCGTCATCCCGTCATCGACGGCGCCCTCTCCGTCTTCCGAATCGTCGAGGACCGCGACCGCCATCTCTGGATCAGCTCCAACCGCGGCTGTTTCGAGTACATTCCGGCGGCCCCCGGCGGCGTCGACCGCTGGATCAACTATGCTCACGACGTCAACGACCCCAATTCGCTCTGCTCGGACTTCACGACCGACATCTGTCCCGATCCCGCCACGCGCGAGAAGACCATCTGGATCGGAACCCGCTCGGGATTGAACCGGATCCGCTTCGATGCCGGAGGGGGGGGGAGGCCAACTGCCAGCGCATCGAACTCGGAAACGCCGGCAACACCGCTAAACGCCGAAACCCCTTCATCTCGACAATCCACTGCGACCGCCAGAACGGGGACCTCTGGATCGCAACCATCGGCGAAGGGCTCTTCCGCATGTCCGAAGGCCGGAACGGTGGGGAAACCCCGCGTTTCGAGGGCTTCGACACCTCGAATACCCGACTCTTCAACAACGAACTCGAAAGTCTGCAGGAGGATGATCACGGCGCATTCTGGATCGGTGGATACGGAATCACACGCTTCGACCCACGCACACGCTCGGTCCGGCACTTCACGGTCAAGGACCAACTCCAGAGCAACTCGTTCAAGATCTGGGCCTCGTGCCGGCTGCGCGACGGGCAGATGGCATTCGGCGGCGTGAAGGGTTTCAACATCTTCCACCCGGACAGCATCACCGACAACAACATCCGACCCCGTGCCGCCATCTCCCGGCTCAGAATCCGAAACCGCGCCGTCCATGCCGGCGACTCCATCCGCGGTAAGGTCGTCCTTCGCAAGGCCGTCAACCGCCTCGAACGCCTCGAACTCTCCTACCGCTGCAACAACCTCACCTTCGAATTCTCCGCATTCGCCTACGTCGACCCGCAGTACAACACCTACAAGTACCGCATGGAGAATTTCGACCACGACTGGAACTACACCGGAGGAATGTCGCCACAGGCCGTCTACACCAGCCTCCGCCCCGGAAACTACCGGCTGGTGGTCTATGCCGCCAACGAAGACGGATATTGGTGCGATGAGCCGGCCCGACTCGAAATCGTCATCCATCCGCCGCTCTATGCCACCCGGGTCGCATACCTCCTATATAATATATGTATGGCCGCCCTGGGCATCTACGCCTGGCACCGCCGATCGCTGCGCAAACTCCAGGAGCGGCACCAGATCGAACTCGAACGCAATAGATACTACGAAGAGCAGAAAAGCAGCGCCAACATGCTGCAGTTCTACACCGACATCGCCCACGAACTCAAAACCCCGCTCTCGCTGATCGCCGCACCTGTCGAGGAGCTGTTGATGAATCCACACATCGGCGAAACCACCCGAAAACGACTCGAACTCGTCAGCCGCAACACCGCGGCCCTCACCACCCTGCTCGAACAGATCCTCGACCTGCGGAAATACGAAAACCACAAGATGAATCTGGTCGCCGTCCAGACCGATCTGACGCAGTTCCTGCGCCGTGTGGCCGAACTCTTCAGACCGCTGGCCGACAACCTCCGGATCAGCTTCTCGATCGAGCTCCCGGAAACGCCGATCTTCGTCCGGATGGATCGCGACAAGATGGAGACCGTCGTCGTCAATCTGTTATACAACGCCTTCAAGTACACCCGCAAAGGTTCGGGCAAGGTGACCCTCTCCTGCGAAGAGCGGCAGCACGAGGTCGCAATCCTCGTCGAGGACAACGGAATCGGCATCGCCCGCAACGAACAGACCCGCATCTTCGAGCGTTTCTATCAGGCCTCGAACAACGCCGCCGCCCAAAAAAGCGTCGGCATCGGTCTGGCGCTCTCCAAACACATCGTCGAACTGCACCACGGAACCATCGAGGTCGAATCGGAACTCAACGTCGGTTCGCTCTTCCGGGTCCTGCTGCCCAAAGGGTCGGCCCATCTCTCACCCGAACAGATCAAAGAGCCCGACGAGGTGCCGGACCACAGACTGCAACGGCTCCCGGCGCAGATCGAGGAGGAGTTGACCGCAGCTTCGGCCGGGATGGAGGCGCAGACGCCAGACGGTCGTTTGGCCGAAACGTCCCGGGATGGAGAGGCGTCCGGGGTGTCAGTTCCCTTCGCCGGAGCGGACGGGAGAGCGGCAACCGGAACATCCGGAACGTACAGCGCGACTGCCGGGACAACCGGGTCAACCGGGTCGGACAGTGCAACGGCCGGGCCGGGAAGGTTTGCGGCCGAAGATGCAGTTGGGACCGGCAACGCGGCTGCCGGACCAGCCGCGCAGGAGCACGTGACCGCCGGGCCGGGAAGCTCCGCGACCAAAACGTCCGGATCAGCCCGTGCCGAAGCCGGATCGTCCGGATCGGAGAAAGCCGCCGGAGGTCGGGGTGAATCCGCCGCACGGCAGGCTCGAAGATCCGGTATCGAAAAAGGGTCGGGGCGAAGCGTCTCGATCCTTGTGGCCGAGGACAACCCCGCCCTGCGCGACTATCTCCACGCGGCTCTTCAGGGCCGATACGACGTCATCACGGCCTCAAACGGTCAGGAGGCTCTCTCGCTGGCGGTCGAACAGCAGCCCGATCTGGTGCTCACCGACATCGTCATGCCCGGAATGACCGGTATCGAACTCTGCCGCCGTCTGAAAACGGAACCCCAAACCGCTCAGATCGCCGTCATCCTCCTCACGGCACACAATCTTCAGGATTACGAAATCTCCGGTTACAGAGTCGGCGCCGACGGCTACATCGCCAAACCCTTCTCCCTGGAGGTGCTCTTCTCACGGATCGACAACCTCGTGGCCCGGCAGGAGATGATCCGCAGAACACGACTGCCGCACGCCGAAATCCCCGTCTCGGAGGTCTCCGTCGAAAAGAGCCAGGACCGCTTCCTGGTCAAATGCACCGAAACCGTCGAACAGGAGATGGCCGATCCGCAATTCGACGTACAGCAGCTGTGCCGCAAAACCGGCGTCTCCCGATCGCTGCTCTACAGACGGCTGCTCGCCCTGACCGGGCTGACCCCCGTACAGTTCATTCGCAACATCCGCCTCCGGCACGCCGCACAACTCCTGTCAAAGGACGGCTCGCTGCCCGTCAGCGAGGTGATGTACCGCGTCGGATACACCAACCTCAGCCACTTCGCCAAAATCTTCCACGATGAATTCGGGCTCCTGCCCAAGGAATTCGCCCTCCAAGGCCGGAACCGGGAGGAAAACGACCATAAAAAGACGAACAGCTGAGAGTCTGAACCTTAACTGATCCCGGATGCCATTTTTCAGATAAATTAATAAATACTTTTTCCGACAACCGCATATTTTGCAACATTTGCGTTAATTTTTCAGGTTCCGATCCCCTTTCTTTGTATTGGCTGCCCGAAATACGGCAGTCCCGAAACCTAAAATCAACGCCAATGGATCCCTTTACACCTCTATCTCCCGCCCAGTCGGACGGCTCCCGCCGTGCCCGACCGATGACGCACGACCCGGACCGACCCGACCGGTGACCCCTCACCTGCAAACCTTGTCTCTTTAACGATTTTTTTCGCCATCCTTAAAACCACGAACCATGAAACACGATTTACTCCATCTGCTGCCGGCCCTCGCACTCGCCTGTCTGATCGTGGCCTGCGGCAACGATTCGAACGGGTGGTCGCAACCCTACGAACTGGCCTGGCGCTACGATACCCAAACCCAGATCAGTGTCGGCAAACCTGCCACCTTCACCGACCTCTCGCTCGGCGTCAAAACCCGCCAGTGGAGCTTCCAGGACGCCACTCCCGCAACTTCGACCGAGCCCGAACCCGCCGTCGTCTTCAACTCCATGGGCACGAAGACCGTCTCGCTCACCATTCACTTCCTCAACGGCGAAAGCCAGACCCAGTCGTTCGACGTCGAGGTATTCTACCCCCTGAACGCCAAAATCAGCCCTCAGAACCTCACCCCGAAGGGCTGCATACGGCTCAATACCCCGATGACCTTCGGTCTGTCGGAGGTCGAGGGCGATCCGACCTCCTACGAGTGGACCTTCGAGGGCGGAACGCCGGCCACCTCGACCGAGGCAAATCCCCAGGTCGTATGGTCGTCGCCCAACAAGAAGGGCGCACGCGTCACCTGCCGTCTGAAACGAGCCGACGACGGCAAAACCACCGACCTGGCCGAAACCTATATCGTCGGAAACTACCCGCTGCTCTACCCCATTGCCGACAAGGACTACGACCCCTGGCAGTTCGAACTCGCCTCGCGCGGCAAATGGACCTTCTGGAACACAACGACCAACACGGATGACATCACGACCAACACCGCGATCGTGACAGGCGGCGCCGATCAGACCAAACAGGCCCTCAAGGTGACCATCCAACCCGGAATCATCTACCAGCTCTTCACGCGCGACAACTGGGTCAACAACGCCCAACTCACGGCCGGCAAAAAGTACGAAATCTCCTTCTGGCAGAAGACCGATGCCCCGCAGGGTACGCTCATCGTCCTGCTCGGCGTCTACAACTACCTCCCCTCGTGGTCGTGGAACGACGTGCTCGGAACTCTGGCCAGTGACCACTGGAGCACCTATTTCCCCAATATTCCCTTCCAGGAACAGCCCGAAGAACTCCTCTCCATCTGGAGCAACGTCGAATACCCCCTTACCGAGGAGATCACCCTCCCCGCTACACCCGAGCTGATGCCCTCGTCCGAATGGAAGCAGGTGCGCTTCGAATTCACCGCCGCAAGCGCCACATACACCGACCTGCTCAACACCTATCCCCAGTTCGCGTTCCTCTCCTCGAACGGCGCCGACGTAAACTGGTATCTGGACGAAGTGCAGATCAACCTCATCGAAGAATAAACCAGCTTAAACCTTGAACCATGAAACGTTTCGTTCCCATATTGACCGCCCTGCTGCTCGTCGTGTCGGGGCTCCGGGCCCAAACCTCCGTCAGCGGCACGATCACCTCCTCGGACGGCAAACCCGTCGCCGGCGCTTCGGTGATCATCGACGGCACGACCGTCGGCGCAACGTCCGATGCCAGCGGCGCCTACCGTATCCAGGTCCGCTCGTCGAATGATGTCCTCGTATTCAGCTTCCTCGGGTACAACTCCGTCCGCGAAACCGTCGGACAGCGTACGCGCATCGACGTCTCGCTCGCTCGCTCCGATCTGAAAATCGACGACGTCGTCGTGGTCGGTTACGGCTCGCTCCGCAAAAAGGACATGACCGGGGCCGTCTCCTCGATCAAGGGCGATGCCTTCGAAAACCGCGTCCTCTTCTCGGTCGATGACGCCCTGGCAGGCGGCGTGGCCGGTCTGATGGTCAACTCCTCGTCGGGTAAACCCGGCTCGGAGTCCAACATGCTCATCCGGGGAGCCAACTCGCTCACCGGCTCGACCGCCCCGCTGATCGTCCTCGACGGATTCCCCCTGTTCGACGTCAGCACCTCCACAGGCGGCGGTATCGACGGCTACGACACCGGCATGTCCTCCCTCTCGATGATCAACCCCGACGACATCGCCTCGATCGAGGTTCTCAAGGATGCCTCCGCTACGGCCATCTACGGCAACCGCGGCGCGAACGGCGTCATCCTGATCACCACCAAGCGCGGTCGCGGCGACAGCGGCAAGATCCAGTATAACACCTACTTCGGTTTCCAGCAGATGAACCGCCGATACGACATGATGGACTTCCGCCAGTATGCCGCCTATCAGGTCGACCGGAACCCCTCGAACAACCATCTCTTCACCGACCCCGTCACCCAGCTGCCCCGTCAGATCGGGGACGTACAGTCGCGTGACTGGCAGGACGAAATCTTCCGTACGGGATTCATCCAGAACCACTCGCTCTCGGTGTCACACTCCAGCGACAAGACCAGCATGTTCTTCTCCGGATCCTACATGCAGAACAAGTCGGTGCTGATCTCCACCAACTGGCAGAAACTCACCGCGAAGGCCACCATCGACCACCGTTTCACCGACTTCCTCCGCACGGGCGTCGACATCGGATACAACCGCATCGTCGATGACGGCGTCCCCACCGGCGGCGAAGGAACCGCCCAGGTCGCCGGTATCATCACCTCGGCGCTCACCGCCCTGCCCTTCGAATTCGACGAAACCACGCAGGCCTTCTTCCGCCGTGCCGGAGTCTCGCAGTCCACGCTCGACTCCTACATCGACGGCTATCACGGAAACCCCGTCAACATCGCCAACCAGACCGAACTCTCCAAGCGGATCAACCGCATGATGCTCAACGCCTATCTCGAAGCCGACATCCTGAAGGACCTCACCCTGCGCGTCACGGCCGGTTATGACAACTACTCGCTCAAGGACCGGCAGTTCTACCCCACGTCGACTCCCCGCGGATACTTCTACAAGGGACAGGGCATCATCGGAAGCTCCGAGTCCGGCAGCTGGATCAACGAAAATACCCTCACCTGGAAACCCGTCTTCGGAAAACACCGCCTCAACGTGCTGGTCGGCATGACCGAACAGGGCTACACCACCTTCTACGACCGCAGCGAAACAACCCAGTACGAATACGAGGATCTCGGATCGAACAACGCCCAGATGGCCAAGGTATTCAACGTCTTCTCGAGCAAGGAGCAGATCCGGTATGTCTCGCTCATCGGCCGTCTGAACTACTCGTACGACAACCGATACATCGCCACCTTCACCGTCCGCCGCGACGCTACCTCGCGCTTCATCAACAACAAGTGGGGTACGTTCCTCTCCGGTGCCCTGGCCTGGAACATCGACAGCGAAAAGTTCATGCAGAACCAAAACACCGTCAGCACCCTCAAACTGCGGCTGAGTCTGGGCGAGGTCGGCAACTCGAACGTCCCCACGGCCGGCTCCTACTCTCAGCTCTACGGCACAAACTACTCCTTCGGTAACATCGAATCCATCGGCCAGTCGTCGATGTCGATCGCCAACGAGGACCTTTCGTGGGAGACTACCCGCGAGGTGAATGCCGGTCTGGAGATCGGTCTGTGGAACGACCGGCTGCGCTTCACCGCCGACTTCTACGACAAGGTCACCCGGGATCTGCTGCTCGAGGCGCCGGTCATCAACATCGTCGGATTCGACAAGGCCTGGCAGAACATCGGCCGCATGCGAAACCGCGGTGTCGAGCTGAGCCTCAACGCCCAGCTCGTCAACCACCGGAACTTCAAATGGGACTTCTTCGCAAATTTCGCACTCAACAAAACCAAAATCCTTGAACTGGGGCAGGGCGGAGCCCCCATTCTGCTGGGTGTCACCTGTCTGGGCGGCCAGAACGCCGTGATCCTCCAGGAGGGCGGCCAGATCGGAGACATCTACGGATATGTCACCGAGGGCGTATACGGCCTGAACGACTTCGAAATCGACGGTATCACCCCCAAACCCGGCGTAGCAGTCGAAACCGGCGCCGAGGAGCCCGGATCCATGCGCTTCGCCGATCTCTACAAGGACGGCAAGATCACCTCCGACGACCGCACCGTCATCGGAAACTCCTCGCCCGACTTCTACGGCGCTTTCGGCACGAACTTCTCCTGGAAGAACCTCGATCTCAACCTCTCGTTCCAATACTCCTGGGGCGGCGATGTCTACAACGCAAACTACAACCAGCTGGCCGCATTCTCCGGCACCACGAACAACCAGATGGCCTTCTTCGAGGAGCGATGGTCCCCTCAGAACCTCTCCAGCACGCAGTACGCCCGGATGACCAACAACCAGGTCTGCTCGGCATTCGTCGAGGATGCCTCGTTCCTCCGACTGCGCTCGGCACGCATCGCATACACCTGCCCCCACAAGTGGTTCGGCCCCAACAGCCACATCGGAACCATCAAGTTCTATGTCGCCGCCGAAAACCTCTTCGTCCTGACCCGATACTCGGGATATGACCCCGAAGTATACTCCAAACAGGGATCCGGAAGCATGAGCAACATCCTTACCTCAGGGTTCGATTACGGCTGCTTCCCCCGCCCGCGCACCTTCACCGTCGGTCTCAACATCCTGTTCCAATAAAACGATCCGTATCATGAAAAATCTCATTCATTCAGCATACTCCATCGTCGGCGGGGTCTCGCTCGTCCTGGCCGCCGGCGCCACGACGGTCTCCTGCAGCGACTTCCTCGAAGTCCCGCTCGAAAGCACCGTCGCCACCTCCAACTTCTACAAAACGGCCGAAGAGTTCGATCTCGGTCTGACGGGCGTCTACAACATGCTGCTCTCCGCAGAGTGGGCCAACGGGGACCGTTACGGCTCCTATTTCCAGGGGTTCCTGATCCTCGGACGCGTCGGTACCGACGAGATGATCATCCCGAACAACATCGACGGCAACGAAACCGAACTCTGCAACTACACCTACACCCCCTCGCACCGATACATCTCCCGTACGTGGTATGTCCAGTATCGCGGCATTCAGCGCGCCTGCGTCATCATCGACCGGTTGACGAACACCGACATCGGCAACGAAAGCGAGAAAAACCGAATCCTCGGCGAGGCCTACTTCCTGCGCGCCTTCTACTACTTCCACCTGGTACGGCTCTTCGGCGAGGTGCCCATCATCAACCATGAGGTCACCGATCTGGAGATGGTCCGCACCGAAAAGGCCTCGATCGCCCAGGTCTACGAACAGATCGTCAGCGACCTGAAGCAGGCCATCGCCAAACTCCCCGTCTCGAATGCCAACGGCCGCGCGCACTACTACGCCGCAAAGGCCATGCTCGGCAAGGTCTATCTGCAGATGGCCGGCCAGCCCCTGCAGGACCCCAATGCCGCCGCACTGGCCGAAACCGAACTCCTGGACGTGATCCAGAGCGGACGATTCGCCCTCGTGACGGACTACTTCAGCCTCTTCGACGCCTCGAACGAATACAGCTCGGAGTACCTCTTCGACGTCGAGTTCGCCAACAACGGTACGACCACCTACGGCGGACAGGTCGGAACCACCGACGGCGTCCAGACCCCCAACAACCTCTACTGGACCGCCGTGTGGAGCACCCAGGAGTTCTACGAAACGTTCGACCCCAAGGACCTCCGCCGCGACAACATTGCCCGCTTCAAGTATGTCTACGACGACAACCAGAATCTGGTCAAGGAGGATCTCAGCGCCGAGCCCATCTACTACGCCTACAAGTTCCGCCACGCCCTGACCGAAGAGGACCGCGGTGCCGGTTGGGCCAACTGGGCCAACCCGATCAACTTCCCCATCATCCGCTATGCCGACGTGCTGCTGATGTATGCCGAGGCCGTATGGCGCGCTCACGGAGCACCCTCGGATCAGGCCCTCGAATATGTCAATCAGGTGCGGCGCCGCGGCTTCGGGGTCGATATCCACACCCCCGATCCGGAGGTCGATCTCAAGATGATGAGCGGCGACGAGTTCGGCGAGGCCCTGCTCGCGGAACGCAGCTTCGAACTCTGCTTCGAAGGCCAGCGCTGGTATGACCTGGTTCGATTCGGCAAACTCGAGGAGGGCGTGAAAAAGTTAGCCAAGTACTCGAGCGCTGCCACCTCCCAGGCCCAGAACTTCCAGCCCAAACACCTCTTCTTCCCCATTCCGCAGGACGTCATCGACGCCTCGAACGGAAAGATCGAACAGAACCCCCTCTGGAAATAACCGCACCGGTTGCTAATACGACGTTATCATGAAAAAATTCGCTTTATATACGGCCGGAGCCGTGCTGATGCTCGCGGCTGCAGCCTGCGACCGGGACCTCGATCTCGCGCACGCCTACGACAACTCCTCCAGTTCGAAACCCTACGAGTTCGACAAGGACTTCAACTTCGACGACTACATCGACTTCGGCTCGTTCGTCGTCAGCGACCGCGTCGTCTGTGAACAACAGCCCGACATCCCCCGCTACTCGTTCTGGCTCGACGGAAAGATCTCCGTGGGCAAGTACGACGATTCGGGACGGTTCACCCTCTACTGGTCGGCCGACAACTCCCTGAGGCAAACCTCCGACTCGCCCTGGCTCGAGGAGAATGTCAACGCTCTGAGCGCGGAGATGGAGGTCTTCGGAAAGGATCTCGAGCCCGTCGACGGCTTCTACGACGGCGGTGCCTGGTTCATCGGCGTTCACAAACTCCCGGACGGCCGTCTGGCCGGATTCTTCCACGCCGAAAGCCACTGGGCCGGGTCCAACTCCGCCTACAAGTCCATCGGTGTCACCTACTCCCGGGACAACGGCCTGACCTGGGAGAAGGGCAGCCGGATCCTCGCCGGTACGGACCCCAAACCCGAAAACCCTGCCGGACAGGGCGTTTCATACGGTCTGGGCGACGGCTGCGTGGTCTGGAACGAGGCGCTCGGCGCCTGGATCTGCTACTACTCGGGATACTGCAACGACCCCGGAAACTACATGATCACGATGGCCCGCTCGACCGACCCCGCCGGTGCGGCCGGCACCTGGAAAAAGTGGGACGGCGAGGATTTCACCATCGAGGGCTGCAACCAGCAGTCGCAACTCGGCGGCGAAAACTTCAAGATCGCCAACCTCGACGCCTATGCCGGCGGAAACCCCTCGGTCATGTGGAACCACTACCTCAACAAATGGGTCATGGTCTTCCACTCCTGGAGCCAGCGCATCTGTCTGTCGACGAGCAGCGACGGTATCGTCTGGGAGGCCCCCAAGTCACTCGACCTGGGCGAGGAGAAGGCCATGTATCCCAATCTGATCAGCGAAGAGGGTGATCTGACCGGCGGGCAGGCCGTACGCCTCTACTACGCCGCCGACATGAATGATCTCGGACAGCGCTCGCTGGCCTGGAGAAAGGTCGTATTCTATTGATAAGGGGCATGTCGGGTAGAAAATTCCTTCTGTTGCTGACTCTGATCGTTTCCGGCTGCGTCGCGCAGCCGGAGACGGTCGTCGTCGAGGCCGATCCGGCCATCGGCGACTTCACCCCCGTCGTGCGCGAGATCCTCGAAAACCACCCCGACGGTGAGGTCACGATCCGGTTCGGCGAGGGGTGCTTCGACTTCTTCCCCGAACGGGCCGCCGGAAAGTACCTCTGCATCTCGAACAACGACAACGGATACAAGCGTTGCGCCTTCCTGCTCGAGGAGATGAACCGCGTGCGGATCGAGGGGCTGGGCGACGGGACCCGTTTCCGCTTCCACGGTGCGATGGTCCCCTTCCGCATAGAGCGCTGCAGCGAGGTGCAGTTCGGCCGTTTCGCGGTCGAATACGACGCCTCGTTCATCTTCGAAGGGCGGGTCGTCGCCAACGATCCCGCAACGCGCAGCATCACCCTGCGGCTGCTCGATCCGGAACGCTTCCTGATCCGCGACGGCGAGCCCCGGTTCTCGGGATACGACTGGGAGAGTCCCTTCGGCGAAAACATCCTGTTCGATCCCCAAACCCGTTCGCCCTACTTCGACGCCGAACGCTACGGACACAACCCGAGCATCGCCCTGAAGGCCGAACGGCTCAACGACTCGCTGGTGCGGCTGAGCGGATATGCGGCCCGGGAGCTGCCTCCGGTCGGCAGCGTCTATACGGACAAGGGCCCCCATTCGACCAACCGCCGATATCCGGGATTCTCGCTCTACGCCAGTTCGAAGATCGAACTCTGCGACGTGACGCTCCACGATTCGGGCGGAATGGCGCTGATTGCCGAACGCTGTCGCGACGTCGTCTGCACGAGGTATTGCGTCGAGGTCCCCGCCGGAAGCGGTCGGATGGTCTCGGCCTCGGCCGACGCAACCCACTTCGTCGGGTGCTCGGGGCGCATCGAACTTCGCGACTGCCGGTTCGAAAGCATGCTCGACGACGCCACGAACATCCACGGCGCCTACATGAAGATCGTGGACCGACTCTCCGGCCACCGTTTCGGAGCCAGCTTCGGACACTTCCAGCAGGAGGGATACGACTTCGCCGAAGAGGGCGATTCGCTCGTCTTCGTCGACCGCGCCGACCTCTCCGTAGTCGGCGTCGGAAAGGTCGCGAAGATCGACTGCGTCAACGAAAACTACTACTCGATCCAGACCTCGTTCGACCTCGGGAACATCCCCGACTCGATACAGCTGGCCGTGGCGAACCCCACGTTCGACACCCGCGTCCGCATCTCGGGTTGCACGGTCCGGTACAACCGCGCCCGCAGCCTGCTGATCTCAACCCCGGGTGACGTCTGCATCGAAGATTGCGACCTCTCGTCGATGATGGCCGGCATACGCATCTGCGGCGACGCCAACTACTGGTTCGAATCGGGCCGCACGCAGAACATCGTCATCCGAAACAACCGCTTCGGCACGATGGCAACAGGCGGCGTTTCGCCC
This sequence comes from Alistipes megaguti, assembly GCF_900604385.1. Classification (NCBI taxonomy): domain Bacteria; kingdom Pseudomonadati; phylum Bacteroidota; class Bacteroidia; order Bacteroidales; family Rikenellaceae; genus Alistipes; species Alistipes megaguti. The sequence goes on from NZ_LR027382.1 coordinate 3,156,395, forward strand.
CAGGCCGTCCTGCAGATCGACCCCGTCATCCCGCACCGGGCCCGCGCCGGACGAAAACCCTATCACGGCTGCATCCGCTTCGAGGGTAATCTCGTCGAGACGTTCGACAACCAGGTAATCTATGCCCTGTCGGTCGATTCGATGGTCATCCGATCGAACCGCTTCGTCGACTCGCGACGTTTCGAGCCCCGTTTCAAAGGGCTGTCGGTCATCGACGCCCAGAGCTGCCGCAGCATCACGATTCAGGACAACGACTTCTCGGCCTGGAAAAAGGATGCGTCGATCAGTCTGGTCGACTGCCCCGAACGCCATCTGCAGGGAGACGGAATGCCTCCCGTAACCGAAAATCCAAACCCCTATTTCTATGAAAATTAGTCGATACCTCTTGCCGGCCGTCGTCGGGACTGCGATTGTCGGGGCGCTGGTCGGGACCTGTCGGGTCCCGGCCTCGCCGGGTATCGTCATCTCCGAGGGCGCGCTCTCCGAAGCGCAGATCGCCGAAGACAAGTCCGGGAACGGCATGCAGGCCCCGGATTCAGCCGGCACGGCGGTGCGCGACACGGTCCGCATCAGCGAGTTCGGACTCCGCCCCGATACGGGCGAAGATGCCACCGGGGCCCTGCGCCGCGCCATCGCCGCCATCGCACGGAGCGGCCGCCCCACGGTGCTCCGTTTCGAAGAGGGACGCTACGATTTCCACGCTCCCCGGGGGCAGGACGACCGGGCCAGTGTCGCCGCCCGTCTCTGCGGGCTGCAGAATCTGGTGATCGACGGCGGCGGTGCCCGCTTCATCGGCCACGGCCGCCTCACGCTCTTCGCCGCCGAGGAGTGCCGGAACCTCACCTTGTGCAACTTCTCGCTCGACTGGCAGCGCCCCTACATCACGCAGGCCACGATCACGGCAATCGGCGACGGGCAGGTCGATCTGGCTATCGACCGGGCTCGCTACCCCTACCGCATCGAACAGGGACGGATCCGCTTCCTCGGAGACGATTGGGTCCGGGAGGTCGATCCCGAAAGCTACTCCACGGCCTACGATCCGAGGAGCGGCGCGGTCCTCTACGGAACGCGTGACTATCCGCTCTCGGAACGCAATGCGCTCTTCCGCGGCGAGGTCCGTGAGGTGGCGCCCGACACGGTGCGCTTCTTCGGCCGCGTCGACCGCAAACTGCCCGTCGGAACCCGGATCGCCCTCTATCACGGTCGCTATCTGGCGCCGGCCATAACGCTGGGCGGCTGCCGCAACACCCGTCTCGAACGGATTGATCTGTTCCATGCCCCCGGCATGGGGGTCTATGCCCTGCGCTGCGAGGGACTCCTCCTGCGGGAGGTTTCCACCCGGCCGAACCGCGCCGAAGGGCGCTGTTTCAGCTGTGTGGCCGACGCCCTGCACTTCACCTCCTGCCGCGGGATGATCGAACTCGACGGCTGCCGGTTCGACGGTCAGGGCGACGACGCACTCAACATCCACGGCGTCTACATCCGCGTGGCCGGTATCTCGAAGCAGCGGCGGAGACTCCGGCTCGAAGGCGACCGATTCCCGGCCGACAAGGTCTTCGGCGTCGGTGACGAGATCTGGCCCGTCCACAAGCTGACGGTTGCCCGCGGGGAGCCCCGGCGCATCACGCGGATTGTCGGCCGCAAGGGACAGCAGCTGGAGATCGAGCTCGATCGGCCGCTCGACGGGGAGTTCGCGTGCGGCGACTTCGTCGAAAACGCCTCGTGGACGCCCGACATCAGGATCCACAACTGCCGGTTCGGCCGCGCAAACCGCGCCCGCGGCATCCTGCTCACCTCACCCGGGCGGGTCGAGGTCTTCGACAATCGCTTCGAAACCGCCGGAACGGCCATCCTCATCGAGGGCGACGTCAACTACTGGTTCGAATCGGGAGCCGTGCGCGACATGGAGATCCGCAACAACCTCTTCGACAACTGCGGAACCTCGGCCTCGAACAACGGCGGCACCGGGTGGGGCGAAGCCGTCATCAGCATCACCCCCTCCTTCCGCCCCGACTCGGAGACGTCGCCCGTCTACCACAACCGCATCCGGATTCACGACAACCGCATCCGGACCTACGACCGGCCTCTAATCCACGCCCGTGCGGTCGGTCATCTGCAGTTCGTCAACAACCGCATCGAGCAGACCTCCGACTTCCCGTCATCGGCCGCTCAGCGCGAATCATTCCGACTCGACGGGTGCCGGGATGTCCTCATCGCCGGAAACCGCTATGTCGGTTACGACAAGCCCGACGTCAAAACCTTCCACATGAAACCGAAAGATCTCACCTATGAAAAAGAGTAGAAAAAGAATCATCGTCACGGCAGCCGTAATCGTCGGCCTGCTCCTGGTCGCGCTGGTGGGCGGAAGCGGCTACTTCTGCTACCGGACGCTCAACCCCGACAGGATGAACGACATCCACTGGCTCGAGGAGCAGTATCCCCACGTCGTGGGATGGATCGACAGCATCCGCCAAAACGACCGGCTGCACGACATCTACCGCCCCAACGCCCGCGGCGAACATCTCCACGCCCTCTGGCTCCGGGCCCCGCAGCCGACACCCCGCACCGCCGTGCTGCTGCACGGATACGAAGGGGCCGCCGAGGCCATGTTCATGATCGGATATCTCTACAACCACGATCTGGGCTACAACGTCCTGATGCCCGACCTGCGCGGCCACGGCAAAAGCCAGCCCCGGGCCGTGAGCATGGGATGGACCGAACGCGGCGAGGTGCTCGACTGGATCCGGACGGCCGACTCGCTCTTCGGCCCCGAGGCGCGGGTGGTCGTTCACGGCATCTCGATGGGGGCCGCCGCCACGATGATCGTCTGCGGCGAAGAGTCGCTCCCGGCATCGGTCCGCTGCGCCGTCGAGGACTGCGGATACACCTCGACCTACGACATCTTCCACGATGCCTGGGGCAAGCAGTCGCGCATCCCACGCTTTCCGCTCTTCCAGCTCTCGGACCTCTGGTGCCGAATCCTCTACGGATGGAGTTTCCGGGAGGCGTCGCCCCTCGAGGCCGTAGGCCGAAGCCGCGTGCCGATGATGTTCATCCACGGCGATCGGGATTCGGTCGTCCCCGTGGAGATGGTCTACCGCCTCTACGAGGCCAAATCCGGAGAAAAGGTGCTCTGGGTACTCCCCGGAGTAGACCACGGCGCCGCCTATCTCGAAGATCCGAAGGAGTACACGCGGCGCGTCGGGGAGTTCGTCGGCCGCTGGATCGACTGACGCCTCCAGGCCATCGCGGCGAGGGGTCGTTCCGCCGGGACCTTCCGGCCGGCGGCGCAATCCGCCATCGAATCACCCATAAAACACGGAAAAACCAATGACCCGAAAACTGTTGTTCTCACTTGCGGCAGCCCTGCTCGCCCTGCCGGCCGCCGCTCAACGCTGGACGCTCGATCCCCAGGGTGGTATCGTCTGGCAGCCCCAGGGCGACATCCCCCACAAGGACCATCTGGAAATGACCGGCGAGCAGATCTCCGCTGTCCTCCGCTGGGCGGTCGATGAACGGGGGGCCTTCCACGTCGAACGGTCGCTCGTCTTCCCGCTGCTGCGCGTCAAACCCGACGACACGCACGCCAGCCTGATGTGCCGCGTGGCAACCGACATCCCCTCGCTGCTGGCCGTCAACACCTCGGCCGTGGGGTTCAACGCCTCGGCCCTGCAGTTCGAACGCGTCGAGAAGATGCTCTTCGACGGCACGCTCCGCGTGCAAAGTCTGTGGAGCTTCAACGGCGTCGGGGCCGGATACGACGAGGTCGAAAACCCCGCCCCGGTGCTCGCCATGGAGCGCACGATCTTCCCCTCGCCTACGCAACCCGCCCTCTGCGAACGTTACCGGCTCCGCAACATCGGGCCAAAACCCCTCGAAATCTCCGTCCCGGAGTTCACGCAGGAGTTCGTCACGCCGGCTCATCGCGGTATGACGGGCAGCTACCTCATCCGGGCCGAGATCGCCGATCCCGGGGTGAGAAGTCTCCAGCCCGGGGATTCAACCCTCGTCGAGACGCTCTTCCGCGCCTGCCGCGTCGGCGAATCCCTCCAGCCGACAGACGTCGGAGCGGAACTCGCCGCCCGGAAGGCCTTCATCAATGAGGTGACAAACAACCTCGTGCTCGAAACTCCCGATCCGGTCATCGACCGCGAATTCCGCTTCGCCAAGATCCGATCGACCGAAAGCATCATCAAAACCGCCGGCGGTTACATGCATGCCCCCGGCGGCGAGTGCTACTATGCCGCCATCTGGGCCAACGATCAGGCCGAATATGTCAACCCCTTCTTCCCGATGCTCGGCTACGAAATCGCGGACGAATCGGCACTGAATGCCTTCCGCCACTTCGCCCGATTCATGAACCCCGAATACCGACCGCTGCCCAGCTCGATCATCGCCGAGGGCCGCGACATCTGGAACGGCGCCGGAGATCGCGGCGATGCCGCCATGATCGCCTACGGTGCCGCCCGATACGCCCTGGCCCGCGGTTCGAAAAGCGAGGCCGAAGAGTTGTGGCCCCTCATCGAGTGGTGTCTCGAGTACTGCCGCCGCAAACTGACCCCGCAGGGAGTCGTCGCCTCCGATACCGACGAACTCGAAGGCCGCTTCCCGGCCGGTGAGGCCAACCTCTGCACCTCGACGCTCTACTACGACGCCCTGCGTTCGGCCGTCTATCTCGGACGCGAACTCAAGCGCCCCGCCGCCCGGCTGCGGCAATATGCGCATCAGGCCGACCGGTTGGCCGAAGCCATCGACCGCCACTTCGGCGCTACGGTGGCCGGGTATGAGACCTACCGCTACTTCGACGGCTGCACGAAACTCCGTTCGTGGATCTGCATGCCGCTGATCGCCGGACTGAAAAACCGCAGTCGGGGGACCGTCAGCGCCCTGCTCGGCAAAGAGCTCATGACGCCCGACGGCCTGCTCACCGAACAGGGAAGCTCGACCTTCTGGGACCGCTCGACGCTCTACGCCCTGAGGGGCATCTACATCGCCGGGGAGGCCGACCGCGCCACGGACGTCCTCGCCCGATACGCCCGCCGCCGGCTGACCGGCGACCATGTTCCCTATCCCATCGAGGCGTGGCCCGAGGGTTCGCAACGCCATCTGGCCGCCGAAAGCGGACTCTTCTGCCGCGTCGTGACCGAAGGGCTGTTCGGCATCCGACCCACCGGATTGCGGACCTTCGAATGCACCCCTTCGATGCCTTCGGGCTGGAAACGGATGGCCCTGCGGCACATCCGCGCCTTCGGAAACGACTTCGATCTGGAGGTCGAACGCATCGACAACGACCACCTCTCGCTCCGCCTCGCAGTGGCCGGGCAGCCGGCCCGAACCTTCCGGATCCGTCAGACAGAGACCCTGCAGATCCGTCTCCCGCAACATCCGTAATACACGTCCGATCATGAAATCTCTCCTCCGCGTACTGCTCCTTGGGGCCGCTGTGATCCTCTCGGCCTGCCGGACGTCGGCCTCCGGCGGCGACGTCCGTCTGAGCGACTTTCTCGATCCCCGGGCCGACAGTCTCGACGCCGGACCCGCCATCCGCCGCGCCCTGGCACACTGTGCCTCGACCCATGCCCGACGGCTCATCCTCCCCGGCGGCGAACTCCGCATCCGGGAAGATCTGCTCGTCGAAAAGTATCAGTTCATCAGCAACAACGACGAAGGGCTCAAGCGCATCGCCTTCGATCTGGACGGATTCGAGAACTTCACCGTCGAAGGCGCCGGAACAAGGCTCCTCTTCACGGGTTTCGTCTCGCCGTTCAGCCTCGAACGTTGTCGAAACGTCCGGATCCGCAACCTCGAAATCGACTTCACCCGCACGTTCCACTCCGAAGCCACGGTCCGTGCCGCCGGCCCCGGCTGGCTCGATCTGGAGTTCCCGGCAGCGTATCGCTGCGACCTCTCGGACGGCTGTCTGCGGCTGCTCGACGACGAAGGTCGCTCGTACCCCTACTCCAGTCTGCTGGAGTTCGACGCCCGACGCCGCGAACCCGCCTTCCACGTCGACGACTACTGGCTCCCGGCTCACACCATTCCCGCCGAGCGCCGTGCAGACGGTCGGATCCGCATCTTCCGCCCCGATCTGAAGGCCACGCCCGGAAATACGCTCGTCTTCGGCGCCGCACGACGGCTCAATCCCGGATTCGTCCTCTCCGATTCGCAGGTCGTTGAGATCCACGACGTCACGATCCACCACTGCGGCGGAATGGGCGTCATCGCCCAGCGGTGCAGCGACATCACCCTCGAAAGACTGCGTGTCGTCCCCGCTCCCGGCCGCATGATCAGCATCACGGCCGACGCCACCCACTTCGCCAACTGCTCGGGGAAGATCCGCCTGCTCGACTGCACGTTCCTCAACCAGAAGGACGACGCCACAAACATCCACGGAATCTACATGCCCGTCGTCAGATGCATCGGCCCGAAAACACTCCGGCTCCGGCTCGCCCACAGCGGGCAGTACGGCGTCGACTTCCTCCGCGAGGGCATGCAGGTCGAGGTGGTAGACAACCGCTCGCTGATGACCTATGCCCGTCGCACAGTCGGGCAGGTGCAACGCCTCAACAAGGAGTTCACGGAGGTGACCTTCACCGAACCCCTCCCCGACTCGATCCGAACGGGCCATCTGATCGCCGCCGACGAGGCCGGTCCCGACGTGCTGATCCGGGGATGCCGGATGTCCGGAAACCGCGCCCGCGGGCTGTTGATCGGTTCGCGCGGGAAGGTGGTCATCGAGGAGAACTACTTCCACATCGCCGGCGCCTCGATCCTCTTCGAGGGGGACGGCAACTTCTGGTTCGAACAGTCCGGCGTGCGCGACGTCACGATCCGGAACAACCGTTTCGAAAACGGAAACTACGGCAGTCTGGGCTGGGGCGCAGCCTGCATCGCCGTCGGCAGCGGAATCCCGGATCGCGCGGCGAGCCGATACCACCGCAACATCCGCGTCGAGGGGAACACCTTCCGCGTCTTCGACCCCCGCATCGTCAACCTCTACTGCGTCGACGGGTTCCGATTCGCCGACAACAACCGCATCATCCGCACGACGGACTATCCCGCACAGTTCGATCCGGAGCTCTTCTTCCGCTTTGCGGAGTGCGACCACGTCGAGGTGCCGGCACACGTCGTCTGGCAGGAAGAGTAGGTTCACCGAGTCCGCCCGGCACGAAAAAAACGGAGCCGCATCCCTGCTGAAACAGGAATGCGGCTCCATCTTCGCCGGAGAGGATTGCGTCAGGCCGTACGCCCGACGGTTCTTTCGCCCTTTCGGGCTCTCCTCATCTTAATTCCCCCCCCCGCCTTCCTCGGAAGGTTATTTCCAGAGGTTGCGCGGGTATTTGCCCTCCGAGATCATCTTCTCGATGGCGGCCATCAGCGCCGGTTTGTCCTCCTTGTAGGTTACGCCGTGCCACTGGGCGGCCGAACGCAGCACGCGAAGCGTCGACGTCCCGTCACCGATCAGTTTGTTGACCATCGTCGGAATGTAGAACTCCGCCTTGATATTGTCCCGGTTGGCCTCGTACCAGGTTCGGAAATAGGCCTTCGTGTGGTCGAAATAGTCCGGCGTGAAGCCAAACAGGTTCATCGAAACCGGCGTATCCTCGGCCAGTTCCTCGTCGGCTCCGCCGTCGTGGAAGACGATCTTCCCGTCGGGCATCCGCTCGATCTGCGTCCGCTCGACCATCGACGAGAGGTTGCCGTCCTTATCCACGCCGCAGACCCCGCGCGAAACCGTGCCGTTCGCCGACAGCGTCCTGTTCAGATCGTAGGCCACCATGCAGTAGCGGTCCTTGCTGCCGTCGAGCTGCGAAAGGTATTCGCCGATGGTCTGGTATGCCTCGGCTCCGTAGAAATCGTCGGCGTTGATCACCGCAAACGGCTCGTGGATCGCATCGGCCGCCATCATCACCGCATGGTTCGTCCCCCACGGCTTCACGCGCCCCTCGGGAACGGTCAGCCCCTCGGGCAGGTAGTCCAACTCCTGGAAAACAAACTCCACGGCAATACGCCCGCCAAACCGGTCGGCCGAAAAAATCTCCTGGAACTCCTTGGCAAAGGAGTGGCGGATGACGAAGACCACCTTGCCGAATCCGGCCCGGATGGCATCGTAGATCGAATAGTCGATGATCGCTTCGTTGTTCGGACCGACTCCGTCCATCTGCTTGAGCGACCCGTAGCGGGATCCCATGCCCGCGGCGAGTACCAATAATGTGGGTTTTACCATAATTTTATCGTGCTTTTGACGTTTTGTTCTCAACGAATTACAAAGTTAACACTTTAAGCGCGAATTGCCAACTTTTTTTCGCTATTCAAACACCTCGGGGCCTCGGGACGAGGACGAAGACTCAAATAAATTTGGCAGTCCCGGTCGCTTGTGCTATCTTTGCAAGGATAAACCCGGCCGGCCCCCGCTGCAGAACTCCCCGCCCCACCGTGCGGACCTCCGCCCCGGCTGACTACCCCGGCCCGGCTACGACTTAACCGACCCCGTCTATGAACTGGTTGAAAAAAATAAAGGCCTGGTGGCACGGATTCTTCCGCAAACGAAGATTCAACATGCTCAACGCCACGGACCTCTCCGAAGAGTGGCACATGCACCTCTCGCCGGCCAGCATCTTCGCCGGATTGATCGCATTCCTGCTCATGCTCTTCATCATCACCCTCTCGCTGGTGGCTTACACCCCCGTGCTGGAGTTCCTCCCCGGATACCGCACCGAGGCCGACCGCTCGCGCGAAAGCCTCATCCAGAACATCATCCGACTCGATTCGATGGAGCGCGTCATGAACGACATGATGACCTACAACGAAAACATTGCCCTGATCATGGAGGGCCGGACACCCGTATCACGCGTCCTCGCCGCCTCCGATTCGTCGCGCATCTCCAAGGTGCTCGTCGTCCCCTCGCGCGAGGATTCGATCCTGCGCGCCGAAATGGAGGGAAGCGGCCCCTATGCCCTCTCGGGCCAGGAGAACGGCTCGCGCCGACAGGTCCGTGAGGCCATCGAACTCGCCTCGCCCGTCGAGGGTATCATCACCGAACACTTCGATCTGAAGGAGAACCGATACGGCGTCAAGATCGCCGCCGCTGCCGCCGACCGCATCGCCGCCGTCGACAACGGAACCGTCGTCCAGAGCCTCTGGTCCCCCGACAACGGATACACAATCGTCATCCAGCACGCCGCTAACCTCCTCTCGATCTACCGGAACCTCTCCCAGTCGCTCGTCGCTACGGGTCAGACCGTCCGCGCCGGCGAACAGATCGGGTACAATGCCGAAGCCGAAAACGGAGAGGTCAAACTCTTCGAATTCGAACTCTGGAACAACGGGAAACCCGTCGATCCCGAAAGATACATCGTCTTCTGACCCTGCCCATGAAACAACGCCTCGCCATCCTCGGATCCACCGGCTCGATCGGTGTGCAGACCCTCGACATCGCCCGTGAAAACCCCGACCGCTTCGAAGTGAGGATCCTTTCAGCCCACCGCAACTGGGAACAACTCGCCCGTCAGGCCCGCGAATTCGACGCCGATACGGTGGTCATCGCAGACAAACAATACTACACGCCGCTGTGCGAGGCCCTCGCCGATACCGACACGAAGGTCTATGCCGGCGAGGAGGCCGTGGCTCAGGTAGCCGCCGGAGGCGATTCCGACGTGGTGGTCAACGCCCTGGTCGGATATGCCGGCCTCGCGCCTACGGTGGCCGCCGTCAGCGCCGGCAAAAAGCTCGCTCTGGCCAACAAGGAGTCGCTCGTGGTCGGCGGTGCGTGCGTCATGCCCCTGGCCCGCGAACACAAGGCCCCGATCCTGCCCATTGATTCGGAACATTCGGCCATCTTCCAGTGTCTGCTGGGCGAACACGCGCCGGTGCGCAGGCTCCTCATCACCTGCAGCGGAGGCGCATTCCGCGACCTGAAGCGCGAAGAGCTGGCCTCGGTCACCGTCGAGCAGGCCCTCCACCACCCCCAGTGGCACATGGGTGCCAAGATCACGATCGACTCCTCGACACTCGTCAACAAGGGTTTCGAGGTCATCGAGGCCCACTGGCTGTTCGGAACCCCGCCCGAACGCATCGCGGTGGTGATGCACCCCCAGTCGATCGTCCACTCGATGGTCGAATTCGAGGACGGAGCCATCAAGGCCCAGCTCGGTGAACCCGACATGCGCATGCCGATCAGCTTCGCGCTGATGTTCCCCGACCGCGCCACGCGTCCCGACGCCCGATTCAGCTTCGCGGACCATCCCCAGCTCTCGTTCGGCCCGGTCGACGGCGAAAAATATCCTGCGCTGGGAATCGCCTACGAATGTCTGCGCCGCGGCGGAACGGCCCCCTGCACGATGAACGGAGCCAACGAGGTGGCCGTGGCCGCATTCCTCGCCCGGCAGTGCTCGTGGCTCGACATCGTGCGAACGATCGAACACACGCTCGACAAGGCCGCGTTCACGGCCCGTCCCTCGCTCGGGGACCTGGCCGAGGCCGACAGAGAAGCCCGGCAGCTGGCCGCCCGGTTCCTCGGCGTCGACACAACCCCCGCCCGGCGGGGCTAAACCCTTCACCCGGAAAAATACCAAACAAGAATGGACATACTCATCAAAATCATTCAGTTCTTCCTCTGCTTCACGATCCTGGTCGGAATCCATGAGTTCGGGCACTTCATCATGGCCCGCGTATTCCGGATCCGCGTCGAAAAGTTCTACATCTTCTTCGACATCGGTTTCTCGCTCTTCAAGTTCCGCCGCGGAAACACCGAGTACGGCATGGGCTGGCTCCCGCTGGGCGGTTACTGCAAAATCGCCGGCATGATCGACGAGTCGATGGACAAGGGTTATCAGAGTCAGGCCGTACAGCCCTGGGAATTCCGCGCCAAACCCGCCTGGCAACGCTTCCTGGTCATGATCGCCGGCGTGGTGATGAACCTCCTGCTCGCCGTGGCCATCTACATCGGAATCAGCTACACGTGGGGCACGACCTACCTCTCGAACGAGGACGTCAAGTGGGGCTACAACTTCAACGAGGCCGGACACCGGCTCGGCTTCCAGGACGGTGACCGAATCCTGACCGTCGACGGCCAGCCGATCGACGACTTCCTCGACATCCTCAACGCCATGGTCATCGTCGACGCCGACCGAAAGATCGTCGTTGAGCGCAACGGAGAGCAGGTCGAACTCACCCTCCCGCTCAACGAACTGATCGCCATGCGCCAGAACAAGGGCTACGAAGGACTGCTCGTCCCGCGTCAGCCGTTCGTCATCGACAGCGTCGTGGCTCCGACGGTGGCCATGCTCCGCCCGGGCGACGAGATCGTCGGAATCGACGAACTGGCCGGCGTCGAATATCCCGACTTCCGCGAGTACATCCAGTCGCATGCCGGCGATTCGGTCCGGCTGCACGTCGTGCGGCAGGGCGTCGCGCTGCCCGCCTTCGCCGTCCCGGTCTCCCAGGAGGGTACGCTCGGAGTCATCCGCGAAGGGTACACCCTCCGCACCCAAAAGTACACCTTCTGGCAGGCTATCCCCGCCGGATTCCACAAAACCGGAGAGGTCATCTCCTCCTACTGGCAGCAGCTGAAGATGATCGTGAAGCCCAAAACCAAGATGTACGAGGAGCTGGGAGGGTTCCTCGCCATCGGAAGCATCTTCCCCTCGTCGTGGGACTGGCAGGACTTCTGGCTCAAGACCGCATTCCTCTCGATCATCCTCGCCGTGATGAACATCATCCCCATCCCCGGTCTGGACGGCGGTCACGCCATCTTCACCTTCTGGGAGATGATCACCCGGCGAAAGGTCAGCGACAAGGTCCTCGAGGCCGCCCAGTATGTCGGACTGGTCATCATCCTCATGCTGCTGCTCTACGCCAACGGCAACGATATCTACCGATTCTTCATCAAATAGCTCCGCAAATATGACCGAAGTCGAAAAGATGATGCGCGGCGAGCTGTACGACTACAGCGACCCGGAAGCCATGGAACTCAACCTGCAAGCCCACGAGCGGCTCGAGAAGCTCAATACGGTCCGGTACCGGGATTTCGCTGCCTATCGCTCCGCCCTGCGCGAACTGATCCCCGGATTCCCCGACACGAGCTACCTGATCACGCCGTTTCGCTGCGACTTCGGGTTCCGGATCTCCGTCGGCGAAGGCGTCGTCATCAACTTCAACTGCACGTTCCTCGACGGCGGCGGCATCACGATCGGCAACCACACGCTCATCGGCCCCAACTGCCAGCTCCTGACGCCTCACCACCCGATCGACTATCTGGAACGCCGCAAACCCGTCGAAACGGGAAAACCCGTCCGCATCGGCAACGACTGCTGGCTGGGCGGCGGCGTGATCGTCTGCCCGGGGGTCACGATCGGCGACCGCTGCATCATCGCCGCCGGAAGCGTCGTGACACACGACATACCCGATGACTCGCTGGCGGCCGGAAACCCCGCCGTCGTAAAACGCAAACTCGAGAAACATGACGACTGAAAAGCTCAACACCTGCGCCGAAGCGCTCCGCCGCCACCATTTCGAAACCGCCGTCGTCGAAAACACACAGGAGGCCTTCGATCGGATCAAGGCCGTCGTCGAGGCCGAAGCGCCGAAGATCGTCTCGTTCGGCGACTCGAAGACCATGCGCAAAACCGGAATCATCGACTGGCTGCGCGATAACGGCGACTGGACGCTGCTCGACGGATTCAACCCCGACATGCCGCGTCCGGAACGCCTCGAAATACGCCGTCAGGCCCTGATGTCCGACCTCTTCATCACGGGCATCAACGCCGTGACCGAGGAGGGGACGCTCCACTGGCTCGACATGGTCGGAAACCGCATCGCTCCCGTGGCGTTCGGCCCCCGCAAGGTGATCCTCGTCGCAGGCCGCAACAAGATCGTCGCCAATCGCGAGGAGGCCGAAGAGCGCATCCGCCGCATCGCCGCCCCGCAGAACATCGCCCGCCATCCGGGATTCCGAACCCCGTGTGCCAAAACCGGCGTCTGCATGGACTGCAACTCCCCGGACCGTATCTGCAACACCCGCATGGAGATGCTGCGCTGCTACCCCGCAGGGCGTATTCTCGTCATTCTGATCGATCAGGAGCTCGGATTATGAAACACACAGTCATAACAGCCCTGCTGCTGGCCGCGCTCCCGCTGGCAAACGGCTGCAGCGACAATTCGGAGGTCTTCTACTCGATCTCCTACCCCATTGTGCGCATCGAGGCCCAGGTCACCCTCCCCGAGAGTGAACCGACGCCCGAAGAACCCTCGACCGGCGAGGGAACCGAAACGGGTGGCAATGACGGAACCGGCAGCGGAACGGGAACAGGTACGGGCTCCGGCTCGGGTTCGGACACCGGAACGGGAGAGGGCGAAGGTACGGAAGAACCGGTCGATCCGCTGGTGGCACAGATCCAGGCCGAGGTGCTGGCCGAAGCCCCGGTACAGGTCGGCGGACGCTACGTGCTCGACTTCACCCGCTACAACCGCGGACCGCTGACGGTCGACACCGCCTCCGAGGCCGGAACCGTCCAGGGCGCCTTCTTCAAGGAGCCCGGAGCCTCGGAGATCAACCTCTTCTTCCTGGAAGACAACTACGCCTGCACGATCTCCTCGTACCGCGATACGGACGGCAAATACAAGGTCCTGCTGACGGTCGATCTGACCGAGATCTACCAGCAGCGCTACCCCTCGGCCGGCCTGACCAAGGTCGTCCGACAGGAATACACCTCGACCCCTTCAAACTGATACCACGATGGTTGCCAAGGTCAAAAAAGCCTACTTCTGCAAAAACTGCGGCTTCGAAGCCCCGAAATGGCTCGGGAAATGCCCCTCGTGCGGCGAATGGAACACCTTCACCGAGGAGATCATCGCCCGCGAAAGCGGTCTGGTGGCCGCAGCCGCGGCCGGTCCGCTCCCTGCGACGAAGCCCCAGCGCGTGCGCGACATCCGCGAAAGCGAACACCGCCGGATCGATCTCGGAAACCCGGAGGTCAACCGCGTACTGGGCGGCGGAATGGTTCCCGGTTCGCTGATCCTGCTCGGCGGTGAGCCCGGAATCGGAAAGTCAACCCTCTCGCTGCAGATCGCCCTGGCGGCAAACGGGCTGAAGACCCTCTACGTCTCGGGCGAGGAGTCGGCCGAACAGATCAAGATGCGCGCCCAGCGGATCGGCGTCGGAAACGACGAGTGTCTGATCTATCCCGAAACGCTGATGGAGAACATCATCGCGCAGATGGCCGAGCAGAAGCCCGATCTGGTCATCATCGATTCGATTCAGACCATCTACACCGAGGTGCTCGACTCCTCGGCCGGTAGCGTCTCGCAGATCCGCGAGTGCGCCGCCTCGCTGCTCAAGTATGCCAAAACGACCGGCACATCGATCTTCATCATCGGACACATCACCAAGGACGGTGCCATCGCCGGTCCCAAGATCCTCGAACACATCGTCGATGTTGTCCTGCAGTTCGAGGGCGACAGCAACAACGTCTACCGCATTCTGCGCGGTATCAAGAACCGTTTCGGAGCCACGTTCGAAATCGGCGTCTTCGAAATGCTCGAAGAGGGGCTGCGCGGCGTCGACAACCCCTCGGAAATTCTGCTGACCCACTACGAAGAGCCGCTGTCGGGAATTGCCGTCGGGGCTTCGGCCGACGGCGTAAGACCCTATCTGATCGAGGTGCAGGCCCTGGTCAGCGGCGCCGCCTACGGCACCCCGCAGCGTTCGTCGACCGGTTACGACGCCCGGCGGATGAACATGCTGCTGGCCGTACTCGAAAAAAGGGTCGGCATGAAGATGTTCCAGAAGGATGTCTTCCTGAACTTCGCCGGAGGATTCAAGGTCGCCGATCCGGGGCTCGATCTGGCCGTCGTGGCCGCCGTCATCTCCTCCTACTACGATCGCCCCGTGGCCGACGGGGTCTGCTGCGCCGGCGAAATCGGCCTCTCGGGCGAGGTGCGTCCCGCCCCCCGTTCGGAACAGCGTATCAGCGAGGCCGCACGGCTCGGATTCCGACGCATCGTCGTCTCGGCCTATCTGCCCAAAGGGACCAAGCATCCCAAAGGGATCGAGGTCGTCCGAATCAGCAGCATCGACCAGCTTCCCAAGGCCCTCTTCGTGGAGTAGCGGCCGAAAGTGAGGGGCGGAGTCGCCGGAGCAAAAAAAACGAGGGAGCGCGAGAACAAACATAGAGAAAATGTCACACCGCAAAACGGTGGACAAGAAACGGCGTTACAAAAGAACAGCCCGTCTGTACATACAGACGGGCTGTTTTGGCTTCGGGGAAGGGGCGGTCGGAGAGGAGGGTCCGCAAGTCGGCCGGGGCAATCAGAAGGACAGTCAGAAAGGCGGTAACGGGGTAACCCGGAGGGTGAGCCCGCAGGTCGGCCGGAGAGATCAGAGATCCGGGTCCAGCCGCCACGAAAGCTCCTCGCGGACCAGCTCCTCGGCGGGGTGCGTCCCCAGCGAATCGACGACCTGCTGCACGGCAAGGCGGTTCTCCTCGCTCCGGGAGCCGAAGTTGACCAGCGCCGCAACGGCTCCCTGTGCCAGCAAATGGCTCTCCTGAAACTCCGACGCTGCCGCCCGGCGAACGATATCGACCACGCGCGGAATCCATGCCGTCTGCGGAGCTTCGGTCCGAGCAACGGCCATCAGCACCGCATACTGCTGGAGCCAGCCGGCTTCGGGGGTCGTCCATGCGTCGAAAAGCGCCGGAAGCGAAGGCGTCCGTCCCAGCAGGGCAAAGGCCCCCTCTTCGGCCATTTCGGAGTTGAGCAACCCGTCGCCCCAGAACGGAAATTCGTCCGGTGTGAGGCGCCCGGGATCGGCGATATGGAAGGCTGCCAGGCGCAACTCGCGGACATCCTGCTGATAGAGATAGCGGGCAAAGTCGTGATCCGTGGACTCGGCCCGGGCCAGACGGCGCAGGGTCGGAAGGCTCACACCGTAGTTCAAGCCGTACGTGCGGCCGTAATAGCGCATCGAGTCGGCTACGGCGCCGTTCCGCTCCCGGCGAAAGGCGCCAAGCAACGCGGTCATTCGCGTGGTGAAATCCATCATTTGCGGCGAGGCAGGGCTACGTTGATCGTTCGGCCGAATTCAAAGACCGGAAGCACCGTGCGGGCATACTCCTGACCGCCCGAGAGCACCGTGCAGGTCGAGGGATCGGCCACACGGCAGCGGACAACATTCGTCTCCTTGGGTCCGGCCTCGAGTCCCGCTCCGGCCTCGGCGCCCGACGGCTCGATCTGCAGCAGGACGATGTCGCCCGAAAGATCGTTCTCCGGAAGCAAACCGCCGGCCGGACTGAAACGGCAGACGATATACTGCTTCTTGTCCGTCTGCGGATAGACCACATAGCGGCGCGTCGAGGTGGTGGTGACGTGTTTGCCCAGGAAGAGCTCCAGATAGCTCTGCTCCTGGCGGTCGATCTCCTTCAGCGCCGCATCCAGCCCCTGGCCGAAGACATTCTCACCCGCTTCGCCCGTGATGAGGTCGAGGCGGTGGCGACGCAGCGAATAGATCCGCTCGGCGGCCGCGCGCGCCGCATCCTCCAACGAAGAGGTCGTCATCTCAAGTTTGTCGGGCTGCAGCCGCGCAAACTCCTCATCCGTCGCGGCATAGCTCTGCACACGAGTCGCGGGGGCCGCCGGGGCCGTTGCGTTCAGACAGGTGGCGCCGTCGAGAAGGGCGATCCGGGCGCCGGTGATGCTCCACGTCGTCTTGTCGGCCAGCGCCGGCCGCACGCCCAGGAACTTCTGCGCATAGCGCGCGTAGGGCCCCGCCAGCGTCCGGTCGCACTCGACGGTCAGGTCCACGGCAAGGATCGTCCGCGGCTGCGACACAACCACGCCGTCGGCCGTCTCGTTGGCACCCTGCAGGGCAATGTATGGATTCTGAGCCGAAGCGCCTCCCGCAAGCAGCAGGATCAGCGCCAAAAGTCTGTATTTCATGGTCTGAATAGTTTGATGCTGTCGAAGAACAAAAGTAGCGTTTTTTCGCGTGTCGTCAAAATTTCAGGTAAAAATCACGCGTCAGCGCCCGGTATTCGGGCGTATAGTCTTCGTGGGCGCCCGTTCCGATGGTCAGTTCGTCGATCCGAAGATCCGTATCCGTGCCGCAGGCCACCGCCGGATCCCCGGCCGGGGAGAACTCCATCAGCACCCGGCGGGGAGCCCGGCGGGGCGTGGTGCGAACCCACGTGAGGCGTCGCAACCGCAGGTGCTGCACCGCCAGCCGCCGGAACCGTTCGGCCTCGGGTGTCGGCAGCACCACGGCAAAGCGTCCGCCAGGCGAAAGAAGCCGGACAACCGCGTCGAGAAGCTCTTCGTAGGAGAGGCTGACCGTATGGCGGGCCGTCGTGCGACCCGGGTCGGGGCAGGTCAGCGAATCGACATAGAAGGGCGGATTCGAGACGATCAGGTCGTAGCGCTCCGCGGGGCGGAACTCCTGGATCGCCTGCCCGACGAAGTGCAGACGGTCGCCCCAGGGCGAGGCGTCACCGTTCTCGCGCGCATCCGACAGGTCGTCGATATCGACTCCCGTGATCTCGGCCTGCGGGCAACGCTGCGCCAGCATCACGGCAATCAGCCCCGTACCGGTACCGATGTCGAGGATTTGCCGGTCCGTGGGCCGCACACCGACCCACGCGCCGAGCAGCACGCCGTCCGTACCGACCTTCATCGCAGTGCGCTGCTGGCGGATCGTGAAGCGTTTGAAGCGAAAGGCTCCTTCGAGATGATCGACGGGTTCACTCATGGTCGTTGAGAATTCGGTCCATACCGGCTCCGAAGAGCGAAAAATCGTATCGCACGGGGTCCGCCGCGTCGAACTCACGAAGCCGCGAGGTGATCTCCTCGACAGCCCGCCAGTCGTTCTGACGCCGCGTGAGCAACCCCAGAGCCCGTCCCGTCACGCCGACGTGGAGGTCCAGCGGCAGGTAAAGCGCCGACATCGGAATACGCCGCCAAAGGCCGAAATCGACCCCGCGGTCGTCGCGGCGGACCATCCACCGCAGGTACATGCACAGCCGTTTGCAGGCCGCTCCCCGCTCGATCGACGAGAGGTGTTTCTCGCAGCGCGGGGCGTGGGGCGCAGCGAAGAACTCCCGGCGGAACTCCGCCAGCACGGGCCGCAGATCGCCGTGCACCGCGTAACGCTCTTCGAAAAAGGCTCCCAGTCCGCCGTAGCGCTCCTCGAAGCCCCGCAGCGCCAGCACAAAATCCCTGAGATCACCGCCGTTGAAGGTGCGGTGGACAAAAGTTTCCAGCTGCTTGAGTTCACGCTCCGAGGCATGGCGCACGAAGTCCGCCGGGGCGTTGTCCATCAGAAGCATCATCCGGTGGCCGTTGCGGACGATCGAACGGCGGTTGCCCCAGGCAATCGTGGCCGACAGAAAACCGGCAATCTCCCGGTCGGCGCGCTCCGTGAAGCGGTGCGGCACCGAAATCGGATCGTCCGGGATGAACTCCGGGCGGTTATAGCGGTCATAGAGCGATTCGAGCAGCTCCCTGAGCAGCGAGGGTTCCATCATGGTCAATTCGGGAATAGAATCAAACGTCGCAGCGGCTGCTGCCGCCGGCATGGACAAACGGAATGCGGGGTACACGCCGAATCGCAGACATCGGGGCCACGGTCCGGCAGAAGAGCCCCCGTTCACGAAAAAAAAGGATCAGGGTTCGACGATCCGTCCGTCGGACATCGTAATCTTCCGGTCGGCCATCGAGGCCAGATGCTCGTCGTGGGTCACCAGAATGGTCGTCTGCCCCAGGCGGTCGCGCAGTTCGAAAAAGAGGCGGTGGATCTCTTCGCGGTTGTGCGAATCGAGGTTGCCCGAGGGTTCGTCGGCCAGCAGCACCGCCGGCGAGTTGATCAGCGCCCGCGCAATGGCCACGCGCTGCTGTTCACCGCCCGACAGCTGGGCCGGTTTATGGTCGCGGCGCGCCGAAAGACCCATCAGCTCGAGCAGCTCCGCGGCTCGGCGCTCCACCTCGGCCCGCGGCCGGCGGCCGATCAGCCCCGGAATGCAGACATTCTCAAAGGCCGTAAATTCGGCCAGCAGGTGGTGAAACTGAAAGACAAAGCCGATCCGCTCGTTGCGGAAGCGCGACAACGCCTTGTCATCCAGCGTAAAGACGTCCGTCCCGTCGATCTCGACACGGCCCGAATCGGGACGCGACAACGTCCCGATGATCTGCAGCAGCGTCGTCTTCCCGGCGCCGCTCGCCCCGACAATCGAGACCACCTCGCGCGGCGCAACCTCCAGCGACACGCCCCGCAGCACCTCCAGCGTGCCGAAACTCTTGTGTATATCCGTTATGCGTATCATGATCGGAATGCATTGAACAGTTTGACCGTATCGACCGCCTCGCGCACGTCGTGGACCCGAAGGATCCGCGCCCCCTGACGCAGGCACTCCCAGTCGAGCGCCACGGTCCCGGCCAACGACTCCTCCGGCGTACAGCCCAGCGTGCGGTAGATCATCGACTTGCGCGAAAGCCCCGCCAACACCGGAAATCCCTCTCCGCACAGGCGGTGCAGACCGCGCAGCAGTTCGAAATTCTGCGCCGCGGTCTTGGCAAAGCCGAAGCCCGGATCGAGGATGATCCGCTCGCGGCGGATGCCCGCCGCCATCATCTCGTCGGTCCGGCGGCGGAAATAGTCGACCACCTCGGTGGTGATGTCGCGCCGGTAGTCGGTCTGCGCCTGCATCGTCTGCGGCGTCCCTTTCATGTGCATCGCCACGTAGGGAAGGTCGTATCGGGCCACCGTCTCCAGCATCTTCGCATCCAGTTCGCCCGCCGAGATGTCGTTGACGACCACCTCGCCGAAGGCTTCGACCGTGCGCGCGACCACCTCGCTGCGGAACGTGTCGATCGAGACCGTCATCCCCGGGGCCAGGCGCCGCACCGTCTCCACGCCGAGCGCCACGCGCCGCCACTCCTCCTCCGTCGGAACCTCGTCGGCCCCCGGACGCGAGGAGTACCCCCCGACGTCGATCAGCGAAGCCCCCTCGTCGAGCGCCTCGCGCACGCGGCGTTCGACGGCATCTCGCTCCGGCATACGGCTCCCCGCATAGAACGAATCGGGCGTGACGTTCAGAATCGCCATCACCTGCGGCACGGTCAGATCAGGCATCATGGCGGCGATGGTGGGCTTCAAGCGTGAAACGTCGGTCAAGTTCGGCCACCGTCGGTTCGAGATCCTCCTCGCGGATGTTCACCACGCAGTAGTCGGCCCGGTCGCGCAGCGTATCGTCGTCCAGCTGGGCGGCCATGCGCCGCAGAACCGACTCCCGGTCACAGCCGTCGCGCCGGCACGTGCGCTCCAGACGCAGCTCGAACGGCGCCACCACGGCAACCGTCCGGTCCACGGAGTGCTCCAGACCCGCCTCGAAGAGAATCGCACTCTCCAGCACCACATAGGGGGAGAGCTGACGTTCGGCCCACGCCGCAAAGTCCGCCTTCACGGCCGGATGGACCTGCGCATCGAGATCCGCCAGCGCCTCGGAATCCGTGAAGACCCGCGAAGCCAGATAGCCGCGGTTCAAGGCGCCGTCGGCCGTATAGGCCTCGGCCCCGAAGCGCGCCGAAATCGCCGCGCGAAGCGCCGCATCCTCCGTCATCAGCCGCTTGGCTTCCCGGTCCGAATCGTAGACCGCAATGCCCCGTTGTGCAAAGAGGCGGCATACGGTGCTCTTCCCGCTCCCGATGCCGCCCGTAATTCCAATCTTCATCATGACTTCGCCTGCGGTTGGTCGATCTCCGGAATATCCTTGATCGAGATGATCTTGATGTCGCTGAATCGCGGCGCCAGCGCATCCTGCAACGACTGCGGGTCGATGACCAGTTTGCCCTCGTGGCCCTCCTCCTGCGAAGGGCGCGTCTTGAGCTCCGAAAGCGGAATCCGCAACCGTTTGTTCATGTAGACCCGGTAGCCGAACAGATTCGTCCCGACCCCCTCCACCACGCACGTCACCTCGAAGGGCTGATCGTCGACACTCACCCGGACGGTCTGTTCCGTCGTATAGGTATAGCTCAGTTTGGCAATGTACCAAAGAATGAACGACGCCACGAGCAGCGCCAGAAAGACCGGCGAGACGTAACGTCGCATTCCATGCAGCAGATTTTCCATAGTGTGACCTCTATCTTCCCGACAAAGGTAAAAAATAAATACCAATTTGCCAACGACAATCCGCCATCGGCCGTCGCCGGCTCAGAATCCTGTGCCGTTGGCCGCCAGCACGTAGAGATTCAGGTAAGAGGCGAAGAGGATCCAGATCAGGTAGGGGACGAACAGCCAGCCGGCCAGACGCTGGCGATGGCGCAGCGTCCGCACAACATCAGTCCCGTCGAAAGCGCCAAGGCGCTGACTCCGCCGATCAGGCAAGCTATCGACGGCACGCGGGAGGTCCGGTTCTCCAAGGCTACGGTAATCGTGCCTTCGTGATTCTTTAATCGCAAAAAACATGCCGACGGATGAGAACACGAAAAAGCCGCTCCCGGAATCCGGAAGCGGCTTTGAGTTCAGCCTCGAAAGCGATTATTTCTCCTCGTCGATCTTGGCGCGCTTCTTCATCAGATCGTAGGCGAGCGGCGTAGCGATGAAAATCGTGGCCATCGTACCGACTACTACGCCGATGATCAGCGCGAAAATGAAGCCACGGATCGTCTCGCCGCCGAAGAAGAAGATTGCAAGCAGCGTAACGAGCGTCGTGCCCGACGTATTGATCGTACGCGACAGCGTCGAGTTGATAGCGTTGTTCACGTTCTCATAGAGGCTCCGCTTCGGATAGATACCCAGGTACTCGCGGATTCGGTCGAAGACAACCACCGTATCGTTGATCGCATATCCGATGATCGTCAGAATGGCCGCAATGAAGGCCTGATTCACCTCCAGGTTGAAAGGCAGAATACCGTAGAACATCGAGAAGATACCGATGATCAGCAGCGCATTGACGGCCAGGGCCAGCGTGGCACCCGTTGCCCACTGCCAGCGCTTGAAGCGGAACGTGATGTAGAGTCCGATGGCAATCAGAGAGAAGAGCACCGAGTAGACGGCGTTCCACGTCGTGTCGTTGGCAATCGAAGGTCCGATCTTGTCGGCCGTCAGAATACCGTTCACATCGGTCTGCGTGCTGCGGAACTGGTCGAAGGTGATGTCATACGAGTAGAGCGGCTTCAGTGCTTTGTAGATCAGCTCCTCAACCTCGCCCGTAGCCTCATCCGACGTATCGTCGTAACGGTACTGCGTCACGATGCGCATCTGGTTCTCGTTGCCGTACTGCTTGACCTCGAAGCTGATCGACGACTCGTCGGCCCCTTCGATCTGCGAGAAGACACGCTCCATGTTCGCACGAACCTCCTCGGCCGACACGGCCTTGTCGAAACGAACCACATAGGCGCGGCCGCCCGTGAACTCGGCACCCAGGTTCAGACCCCGGACGAAGAACGAAAGAATCGACAGCACGATCAGCGCGCCCGAAATCCAGTAGGCTACCTTACGCTTGCTCAGGAAGTTGACGTGCGTATTGCTGAGGAACTTCTCCGACCACTTGTACGAGAAGGAGATCGAGCCCCACTTCGCAACGATCCAATCGATCAGCAGACGCGTGATGAAGATCGCGCAGAAGACCGACGTAATGATACCGATGATCAGCGTCGTGGCGAAGCCCTGAACCGGACCCGTACCGAAGATGAAGAGCACGATACCCGTAATGATCGTCGTCAGCTGTCCGTCGATGATGGCCGAGTAGGCCTTCGAGAAACCTTCCTTGATGGCCAGCGACAGACCCTTGCCCTCGCGAAGCTCCTCCTTGATACGTTCGTAGATGATCACGTTGGCGTCGACGGCCATACCCATCGTCAGCACGATACCCGCAATACCCGGCAGCGTCAGCACCGCACCGAACGATACCAGTACGCCCATCAGCAGGAAGACGTTCATCAGCAGTGCCACATCGGCCATCCAACCCGCCGTCTTGTAGAACAGCCCCATGTAGAGCAGCACCAGAATGAAGGCGACGACGAACGACAGCATACCGGCGTTGATCGACTCCTGTCCCAGCGACGGTCCTACGACCGTATCCTGGATGATCTTCGCCGGAGCCGGAACCTTACCCGAGTTGAGCACGTTGGCAAGGTCCTGGGCCTCCTGGATCGTGAAGTCGCCCGTGATCTGCGACTGTCCCTTGTCGATCTTCGTATTGACACGCGGGGCCGAGTAGACATAGCCGTCGAGAACGATGGCAATGCACTTGCCGATGTTCTCGCCCGTCATGCGGGCCCACTTCTGCGTACCCTCGGCGTTCATCGTCATCGAAACCTCGGCCGTGGCGCCGCGCTGCGCATACTGCTCGCGGGCGTCCGTTACGACCGATCCGTCGAGCGGCGCCTTGCCGTCGGGTGTCGTCACCTTGATGGCGTAGAGGTAGTAACGGCCGTCGATGTGGTCGTCGCCCTTCACGCCCCACTTGAAGAGGATGTCGGCCGGGAA
The DNA here is from genome assembly GCF_900604385.1 of Alistipes megaguti. Lineage (NCBI taxonomy): Bacteria > Pseudomonadati > Bacteroidota > Bacteroidia > Bacteroidales > Rikenellaceae > Alistipes > Alistipes megaguti. Next base: position 3,179,871 of record NZ_LR027382.1, read on the forward strand.
GAGGTCGCGAACCTCCGGACGGGCCAGATATTCGTTCACCGTAGCAATGTCGGCCTTATAGGCGGCTCCGATGGCGGCGCCTCCGGCATAGTTGGGATCCAGCACCGCAAAGAGCGGGTTCTGCGCCTGGTCGAAGTTGCCCGTATGGGCCGTCTCGGACTTGGCCGTCGAGTCGGCGCCGATCTCACCGATCAGACCCTCACCGGCCGTCGGTGCGGCGGCCTCGGCGGCAGGCTGCTCCGTGGCGTTCTCCGTGGCCGGGGCGGCAGTATGCGAAGCCTCTTCCTTGAGGAGCTTGTCGGCCGATACCAGCATCGGAAGCACCTCGCGGGCGTCGTACGTCAGCCAGAACTCCAGCGAGGCCGTTCCCTGCAGCAGGTCGCGCACACGCTGCGGCTCCTTCACGCCCGGGAGCTCGACCAGAATGCGGTGCGAGTTCGGAAGGCGCATGATGTTGGGCTGCGTTACACCGAAGTGGTCGATACGGCTGCGCAGCACGTTGAACGAAGCGCCGATGGCTGCCTCGGTCTCGCGCTTGAGCATCTTCTCCACGTCGGCATCCGAACTCTCGAGCGTGATGTCCTTGCGGTCGGGGCTCACGAAGATCGCGGCAATCGGACTGCCGTTCGACAGACGCGAGTAGGCCTTCACGAAGTCGCCGATGTAGTCGTTCGACGAACCGTCCTTCATGGCCACATTGGCCTCGGCAATGGCCTGCTGGAAGGCCGGATCGTTCTGGCTGTCGCCGGCAAGCGCCTTCACGACATCCTCGACCTGAACCTCCAGCATGACGTTCATTCCGCCCTTCAGGTCCAGACCCAGATTCAGTTCCTTCTCCTTGCACTCCTTGTAGGTGAACTTCTTGAAGCCCACGTTGTAGACCGTCAGGTTCTGGATCGAATCCAGGTAATGCTGTTCGGCCGCCGACTGCTCGTCGATGGGGAACTGGGCAGCGTAGGCCGCCGCCTTCTTCTCTACGCTCCGCGTCTTGAACGTGAACGAGAGTTGATAAACACATGCGAGGGCCAGAAGCACCGCGATGAGTTTAATGAAACCTTTACTTTGCATTTGGAAAAAATAGTTGTTATTATGTTTGTTTTAATGTCGTTGGGCACAATAGCACGCAAAGATAGAAAAAAAGAATTAAATCCCACGGTTTCAGCGGCAGAAAATGGCCATTGCGGCAAAATTATCACCCCTGCAGCCCCGTTGCGCACGTTGCGGCGGCATGGGCGCTCACGCAACGGAGCCGCCGGAATGTCGGGCTGCGGCGTCGAGGGCATTCGGACGGCGCAGGGGAGCGTGCCCGGCCGAGATCTTCCTCCTGCGTTTCTCGATGGCCTGTCTCTGCATCCTCCCCCTGACCCGCGGACGACTCCTCGCCAGCTCGGGCGCGCCGAACGGCCCGAAAAAAACCAAAAGCACAACCCCGAAGGCATAATTCACAGCCGGAATTCGCTTTTTAGCCAATCTTTTCGTACCTTCGGGTATTCAATCCCCGAACACGATGAAAAAAATCCTCCTCGCCTGCTGCTCCGCCGCACTCTCGCTGGCGGCCGCGGCCCAATCCGGGTATGTGCCCGCTTCCGAGAACATAGCTGCCCGGCAGCAATTCGCCGACGATCGCTTCGGAATCTTCCTCCACTGGGGTCTCTACTCCCTGCTCGGGCAGGGCGAATGGGTCATGACCAATCAGGATATCGACTTCCGCGAATACCGCAAGCTGGCCGGCGCCTTCGCCGCCCCGGCCTTCAATGCCCGCGAATGGGTCACGGCCATCCGGCAGGCAGGTGCCCGATACGTCTGCTTCACGACGCGCCACCACGACGGATTCTCGCTCTTCGACACCGCACAGTCGGACTACAACGTCGTCGACGCCTCGCCGCTGGGCCGCGATGTCGTCCGCGAACTGGCCGACGAATGCCGCCGGCAGGGGCTCGGCATCCACTTCTACTACTCGCTCATCGACTGGTGGCGCGAGGATGCACCCCGCGGCCGCACCGGCCGCGGAACGGGCCGCGACCCCCGAAAGGAGGATGCCGACGCCTATTTCGACTTCATGAAGGCCCAGCTCACCGAACTGTTAACGCAATACGGGCCGGTCGGCGCCATCTGGTTCGACGGCGTCTGGGATCAGGACCAGAACCCCGGTTTCGACTGGCGGCTCGACGAACTCTACGGTCTGATCCACCGGCTGCAGCCCGCCTGTCTGGTGATCAACAACCACCACCTGGCTCCCTTCGAAGGCGAGGATGCACAGACCTTCGAACGCGACCTCCCGGGCGAAAACAGCGCCGGATTGTCGGGCCAGGAGGTGAGCCGCCTGCCGCTCGAAACCTGTCAGACGATGAACCATTCGTGGGGATACCGCATCACCGACTGCGACTACAAGCCGGTCGACGAGCTGGTACGCTATCTGGTCGGAGCGGCGGGGCGCGGCGGCAATCTGCTGCTCAACATCGGGCCGCAGCCCGACGGCCGGCTGCCCGAAGCGGCCCTCGAACGGCTCGCCGGAATCGGAGAGTGGCTCGAACGCCACGGCGAGACAATTTACGGAACGCAGGCCGGGCCCGTGACGCCGCGTGCGTGGGGCGTCACGACCCGCCGGGACGACAAGGTCTATCTCCACATTCTCGACTGGCCCGACACGGAGCTCTTCGTCCCCCTGCAGGGGCTGCGCGTGCGTCAGGCCACGGCCTGCGACAGCGGGGAGCGGCTCGACTTCCGGCAGAACGACGACGGCGTCGTCATCCGTCTCGGAGAGCGGACCGCGGCCCCGGACCACATCGTCGTCCTCACCATCCGCCAATAGGTCTCAGTGCACAAGCTTCAGCCCCACGATTCCGATGAAAACCAGCGTCAGGAAGAACATCCGCCAGAAGGTCACCGCATCGTGGAAGCAGAATATCCCGATCAATACGGTACCGATGCCCCCGATGCCCGTCCAGACCAGATAGGCCGTGCCCATCGGGATCTCCCGCTGCGCCCAATAGAGAAACAGCCCGCTCAGCCCCATCGACAGAACCGACAGCAGCAGAAAGAGCAGATGATAACGCGCACTGAGCGCCGCCAGCTTGAAGCCCAACGGCCAGCCCAGTTCAAATAATCCGGCCAATGCCAAATACCACCATGCCATACGATGTTGTTGTTGAGATCGTGCAAAGGTAGCAAAATTTCCGCGCTGCAGCAACGTCCCGCGGAGCCGTTTGCGGGGTGTCGGGCAGGGGGGGGGCCGGACTGGAAGCCGGGTAGGTGTCGGGCGGGAAGTCAGGCAGGAGTCGGGCAGGCACAAAAAAAGGAGGCATCCCCTTGCGGGAATGTCTCCTTCGTTTTTAGGCCGGCTCCTCGGTGGAGTCGGACGGCATTATTTCACCTCTTCGAACTCGACATCCTCAGGCTGGCCGTTGTTGCCACCCTGCTGGCTGCCGGCGTTCGACTGCTGTCCGGCATTGGACTGCGAACTCTGCTGCTGGCTCTGAGCCTGCTGGGCCGAGTAGATGTCCTGCGAAGCGGCCTGCCATGCGGCATTCAGCTCGTTCATCGCCGTGTCAATGGCGGCAACGTCGGCGTTCTTGTGGGCCTCCTTCAGTTTGGCCAAAGCGCCTTCGATGGCGGTCTTCTTATCGGCGGGCAGTTTGTCACCGTACTCCTTCAGCTGCTTCTCCGTGGTGAAGATGTTCGAGTCGGCGGCGTTGATCTTGTCGATACGCTCCTTCTCGGCCTTGTCCTTCTCCTCGTTGGCCTTGGCCTCGTCACGCATCCGCTGGATCTCCTGCTCGGTCAGACCCGACGATGCCTCGATACGGATCTTCTGCTCCTTGCCCGTACCCTTGTCCTTGGCCGATACGTTCAGAATACCGTTGGCATCGATATCGAACGTTACCTCGATCTGCGGCACACCACGCGGTGCTGCCGGAATCCCGTCGAGGTGGAACCGACCGATCGACTTGTTGTCGCGGGCCAGCGGACGCTCACCCTGGCATACGTTGATCTCTACCGAAGGCTGGTTGTCGGCTGCCGTCGAGAAGACCTCCGACTTGCGCGTCGGGATCGTCGTGTTGGCGTCGATCAGCTTGGTCATCACACCGCCCAAGGTCTCGATACCCAGCGACAGCGGCGTCACGTCAAGCAGCAGCACGTCCTTCACTTCGCCCGTCAGCACACCACCCTGGATGGCTGCACCGATGGCTACGACCTCGTCCGGGTTGACCGACTTGTTGGGCGTCTTGCCGAAGAAGTCCTCGACGATCTTCTGGATCGCAGGAATACGCGTCGAACCACCTACGAGGATCACCTCGTCGATCTGCGAGGCGGTCAGACCTGCGTCGCGCAGGGCCAGCTTGCACGGCTCGATCGTCTTGCGGATCAGATGGTCGCACAGCTGCTCGAACTTGGCACGCGTCAGCGTCATGACCAGGTGCTGCGGAATGCCGTTCACAGGCATGATGTACGGAAGGTTGATCTCCGTCGTGGTCGACGACGAAAGCTCGATCTTTGCCTTCTCGGCGGCCTCCTTCAGACGCTGAAGCGCCATCGGGTCCTCACGCAGGTCGATTCCGTGTTCAGCCTTGAACGACTCGGCCATGTAGTCGATCAGCACGTGGTCGAAGTCATCACCTCCCAGGTGCGTATCACCGTTCGTCGACTTAACCTCGAAGACACCGTCACCAAGCTCCAGAATCGAGATATCAAACGTACCGCCACCCAGGTCATAGACGGCAATCTTCATGTCGTTCGACTTCTTGTCCAGACCGTAGGCCAGCGCGGCGGCCGTAGGCTCGTTGATGATTCGGCGAACCTTCAGACCGGCAATCTCACCGGCCTCCTTCGTGGCCTGACGCTGCGAGTCGGAGAAGTAGGCAGGTACCGTGATCACGGCCTCCGTCACCTCCTGACCCAGGTAATCCTCGGCCGTCTTCTTCATCTTCTGAAGAATAATGGCCGAAATCTCCTGAGGCGTGTACTGACGTCCGTCAATGTCGACACGCGGCGTGTTGTTGTCGCCACGAACGATCGTATACGGGGCACGCGCAATATCAGCCGTTACCTTGTCATAGGTCTCGCCCATGAAACGCTTGATCGAGAAGACCGTCCGCTTCGGGTTCGTGATGGCCTGACGCTTTGCAGGGTCACCCACCTTACGCTCGCCTTCCGACGTGAAGGCTACAACCGACGGGGTCGTACGGTGTCCCTCCGAGTTCGGAATCACTACGGGCTCATTGCCCTCCATCACTGCTACGCAGGAGTTCGTGGTTCCCAAGTCAATACCAATAATCTTTGCCATAATCGTATCTGTTTTTAATTGTTTATAATTTTCGTCTTCATCGTCCCCTCCGGTCCTTTCTCTTCCAGGTTCCCGTCTCCGGGTCCCCTTCGGTCCGTGGCCGTCGGTTACGCCCGGAATTCTCACAAACGCCGTACCAATCGGGCACCTCTGCCAATTTGTCAGCATTTTGGCAGAAATCCCCGCCAACACCCCCTTCCACCCGGCATTTTGTCACCCCTTTAAAAAAGGGGTTCTAGGGGCGGCCGGACCTTTACAGGGTTTCTCAACGTCACGTCCGCTCCCAATACTAGACTTCGGGGGTCTAGGGGCGGCCGGGACGTTACTGGGTTTCTCAACGCCACACCCGCTCCCAATAAATACTAGACTTCGGGGTTCTAGGGGCGGCCGGGACGTTACTGGGTTTCTCAACGTCACGTCCGCTCCCAATAAATACTAGACTTCGGGGTTCTAGGGGCGGCCGGGACGTTACTGGGTTTCTCAACGCCACACCCGCTCCCGAACAAGACAGCGGAAAAGATAGAAGCAGTCGCGGCCCTCCGAAACCTGACGACGCCCGGTTGCCCCTAAAAGCCCCGTCTTAAGGGGCCGAGGCAGTTGCGCCCCCAGAAACCGGACAACGTTCAGTTGCCTCCAGAAGCCCCTTCTTAAGGAGCAAAAAAAAGCCTGCGTCTCCGCAGGCTTCGTTCCGGCTCTCACCGGACAGATCCTTATACTATTATTGCTGTTGCTCGCTAAGGATACGCATCGCAACATCAAGAATCGTCGTGTCGTCCAACGTGACAACCCCGCCGTCCGGTCCCGGTTCGAAGTGAACCCCGACGCACTCCTTCGCTTCGTGACTCCCTCCGAAGTAGTTGCGGACCGTCTCGACATCGATTCCTAACTCATCTGCAATGCGCTGCGAACTGCCGCTGGGCAGCCGATCCTTGATACGGCGCAACTCGTTAAATGTGATTATCATATCCGTAGATTTTATGGTTGATGGTTCTCGAACACTAAATTAATATAATTTTATGGATTTACAAAATTTCCAGATCAAAAACCGCAAAAAAATGTAACCCCTTTGTCATCAAAACGCAACAATCTCCACCCTATCCGAAAGCCCGTTCCGACATGGATGCAAATCTCCGGCCGACCGACTTCGCAACACAAAAAAACGACCGGAAGAATCTTCTCCCGATCGTTTGATCCTCGTGATGACGGCACTCGCGGCAATGTCTATTCCCCTTCGGCCGGCTCGATGTAGATCTGATAAACCAGCGGCGTATAGGGCGGAATCTCCGTCGAAATGGTTGTCGTCGTCTCCGTCGTGGTATCGCCGTAGCCGTAACCGTAGTTATAATAGTAGCTGTTCAGATAATTATAATAATAGTTATTGTAATAGCTGCCGTAGTAGCTGTTGCCGTAGTAGCTGTTGTAGTAGTTGTAATAGTTCAGGTAATCGAGGTAGCTCGACGAATAACCCGTCGATCCGCCGCTCGTCGTCGTACTGCCCGTACGTCCCGTAGCGCCGTAACCCTGGGTCGAAACCGTGACGAACTCCGCCCACTGTCCGTAGCACAGATTCGGAACCACGTAATAGTAGGCCGAGATCTGACTGCTCTGATCTTCGTCGGGCGTATAGGTCAGAGCCGAACCCTCCGAGTCGGCCTCCCCGTAGATAATCTCCTTCACCTCGTCGATGTTCGTATCGTAGATGAATCCGTCGAGCATCCGCGCGATATACCAGATCTTGGCCTCACCGTCCATCCCAACCGAATCCGCATCCCGGCTCTCGAGTCCCGGATGCTTGTACTCCTCGTCGGCATGGAAACGCTTCTTGAGTGCCTCGGAGATCCGAGCCTCGAGATCCGACCCGTTATACGGCTCGAAGCCCACATCATACGCCTTGTTGTCCCACAGCAGCTCGTTCTTCTCGCTGCGAACCGGGAAGTTGAAATTCAGGTAGTCGGAGGCCTTCGTCGGATCGTAGCATACGTCGACATAGACCTGGGCCACCGAGTCGCAGGCACTCACCCACCGGTAGCCCTTCTCCCGCAGTTTGTAAGGGTGGTTCTCGTCATCGTATCCCGCCGGGATTTTCGACGATCCCTCTTCGTCGCCCTCCTTCGTATAGAGCCACTGGCTACCGTTGGCCGCACAGAACGAATCCACCTCCGAGCCTTCGCTCTCCAGCGGATTCTTCACGATCTCGCGGATCTCCATCTCGATGATGAACGGCCGCTGCGAGCTGAGCGAATACTGGCCTTCGTAACCGCCCTGCCCCTCCACGCCGCTCGAGCTGACGATGCGCGACGGCAGGTAGAGCCGCACCTTCGAACCCTTGCGCAGCTCGAAATCCTCGCTCAAACCGTGGTCTGCCGCATATTCCGCACTCAGGTGCAGCACGTTGCGCATGGCCAGATACGTCCCCTCCATCAGGCTCGTATTGACCGTTCCGCAATAACGGTAATAGGGAACGTAGTGGGTATATTTGGTGAACGTATTGACCAGCTTGGCCTCGGCGGCGCGGCGCGTCAGTACGATATTGCCGCTCAGATCGCGCCCCGAAAAGTCGAACCGCACCCAGCATGCCGTATCGCGGATCGGCTTGATCGTGGAGAGATCCTCCCCAGCCTCCAGCACCTCGACGTAATAGCCTCCGTCGCTCTGCAGGTTGCCCACCAACTCCGGTCGGTTCTGGGTCATCCACGCCTCCAGGGCCTGGTCTTCGAACTTGTCGTAGGATTCGCTCTCCTCCTTGGCACATGAGGCCAGCAGCAATACACCGGCCAGCGGAAGATACAGCAAACGGGTAATCAACTTCATATTTCGTTTTCCGATTCTAAATCCACATTTTATCATTCTACGGCATCCACCGTAAAGAACCACGCGATCGGGCTTTCGCTCGGAATGGTGCTGAACGAACTGTCGCCGTAAGCCATGTTGTAGGTCATGTAGGCCTCGACTTCGTCGCCCTCGCGACATCCCAATAACGCAAGACGCAGTCCGTTTAGTATGTTGCCGTTCATCGATACGTGCAGCGGCTCGAAGGTCCATCCGCCCTCGCCGACACTCAGCCCCAGCTCCTGATAGGCGCTCTCCAGCAGCGGATCGTTCGACCAGAAGGGAAAGGTCGAGTCGGTAATGTTCGAAAACTCGAACACATAGGCCCGGAAGGTGATCGCCACCGTGGAGTTCTCGCCCACTTCGGGCCGGTTCGCCCGGTCGGGGTCGTAGACATTCTGGATGTACCGATAGACCGAATTCCCCGCGACCGTATAAAAGGGCAGCTGGCTCCCCTCCTCGACCGAAGTGTCGGGGATCAGCGACGGAGAGTGGGTCCGCTCCAGGTAGGAGACGAGTTTCTCCCGCTGTTCGGAGAGCGTATCCTCCTCCTGCGAGCACCCGCCCAGAAGCAGCGCCGCAGCACAAAACAAGATGGCAAAAGGTCGTTTCATCGGCATATAATTGTGCAAATGTACAAAAACAATCCGATATCCATGAATATGAAACGTAAAAATTCGCCCCGTAGCGTCCGAACGGACAAAAAAAAGAGGAGAGCCGCAGCTATCCTCGTTCCTCGGAATGGTAGGCATAATCCCGGCGTGGGTCCATCAGCCGGTGAAGCCGGCGTTGCCGCCACACGTAGGCAATCAGCAGCACCACGAAGGCTCCGACCGCAAGGCCGAGCATCAAAAGCAGGAATCCGATCGGAAATTCACCCATGGGTCATTGCATTTACAGTTCGACAAAGATAAGGCAAATCTCCTGCCAGAAAAAAAACAGAATCCCCAACCTTGGGCCTTTAGTGCAACTTTCAGGCCTTTTGGGACACAAATACAACGTTTTACAGGATTTGCGGCAGGCCGTTCAAACCGGGAGTATTCAGAAGTCCCGCTCCCGGAGTCGGAACACTCCACGGCCGCCTTGGAACCGCAGGACGAAGATCGACCTCATGCAGCCGCCCTGGAACCGCATGTGGATCGTCCGCCGGCCGTCTCAGAGCCGCATGGGAATCGTCCCGGCCGCCTCGGGCCTTCAGCCGGCCGTCTCAGAGCCGTTTGAGGGCCATGCGCACCACCTCCTCGACCGGTGCCGAGGGCGATTCGCGCACCACGGCCCGCACGGCCTTCTCGGCCACCCCGCGCGCAAAGCCCAGCATGACCAATGCCTCCAGCGCCTCGTCGACAACCCCTCCGTCGGGAGTCGCCGGCTGTGGGCCGTTGTCGTCGAAACCCAGCGTCATGAGCTTGCCGCTCAACTCGACGATGATCTTCTGCGCCGTCTTGAGCCCCAGTCCCTTGACATTCTTCAGCAGGACGGCGTTCCCCGACGAGATGATCCCCTGCAGTTCGCGCGGCGAGTAGGTCGACAGGATCATCCGCGCCGTATTGCCACCCACACCCGAAACGCTGATCAGCAGCCGGAACAACTCACGCTCGACCTTCGTCGAGAAACCGTAGAGCAGCTGCGCATCCTCGCGCACGACATAATGAACAAAAAGCTTCGCCTGTGCGGCATGCTCGATGGCCGTGTAGGTTTCGAGCGAAATGTGCAGGTAGTAGCCCACTCCGCCCACGTCGATCACGGCATAGGCCGGAGCAACCTCGGCTACCGTTCCCTGGATATATTCGTACATGATCGTCTGCTATAAATTCCGCACGCAATCCGCGACTTACGGACATCCGGGCCAAAGTCGGGGCGCGTCCGTAAGACGGTCCCTGCCGCCGCTTCGACGGACCCTCATCCCTGCGCAGAGCCGCATCCGGCAACAACGCCCGCCCGGGGTGCGATAAAATTGTCTTCCGGTAGGCAAAAGTAAAGATTTTTTTTTACCTTTGTGTTTCAAATGAAGAATATTTAACCAAACACTACGTAACAAGATGAAAAAAACGCTATTCCCGGCATTGGCTGCGGCTCTTGTCCTCGCGGCCTGCGGTACGAAAACCGCGGAAAAGGCTGAGTCTGCAAGCGCAACGGTTGCTCAGGAGGTCGTCTCCAGCGACATCGCCTACATACAGGTTGAAGCCGTCCTGGCCCAGTGCGACCTCTATCAGAAGGAGGGTGTCGCCCTGCAGGAGAAGACCCAGAAGGCCCAGAAAAGCTGGGCCCAGCGCGAGCAGAGCCTCCAGGCCGAAGCCGCTCAGCTGCAGGAGAAGTTCGACAAGGGGCTGATCACCACCCGCGACGCACAGGCCCAGCAGGAGAGCATCCAGAAAAAGGTCGCTTCCTATCAGGCCAACGCCCAGAAAGAGGCCCAGTCGCTCGATGAGGAGAACTTCGTATTCACGAACCGCGCCCAGGACCTGCTCCACCGCGCCGTGAAGGAGATCAACGCCGACGGCAAGTACAAACTCATTATCAACGCTTCGGCACTGATCGACGCCGACTCGACGCTCGACATCACCCCCGCCATTCTGGCCAAGGTCAACGAGCTCTACGCCGCCGATCAGAAAGACGCAAAAAAATAGCCCGTCCGTGCGGAACAAAAAACCGGCTTCCACAACGAGTGGAAGTCGTTTTTTTTTCCTACATTTGCGCTGTCAACTCCGAAACCTGATTAAAGTCCGATTGCAATGGGATTCGTTCCGTTCACCTTCATTGATCTGATAGACATCGTTCTGGTGGCCCTGATCATGTACTGGATCTACCGCATGACCAAAGGCACCAATGCCCCCTATATCCTCTCGGGCATCATCGCCGTCTATCTGCTCTGGGTCGTCGTCCGCACCCTCAACATGGAGCTTCTCTCCACGATCCTCGGACAACTGATCTCCGTGGGCGCCATCGCCCTGATCATCGTCTTCCAGCCCGAATTGCGACGCTTCCTGCAGATGATCGGCATGCGGCAGAAACACTTTAACTTCATCACACGCATCTTCTCCTCGGGCGAAGACCCCGTACAGACGAACATCGCGCCCATCGTCACGGCGTGCCGCGAAATGGCACAGACCAAAACCGGAGCCCTGATCGTCATCGGACAGCAGAGCGACCTGCGGCTCATCGCCGAAGGCGGAATCGCCCTCGATGCCAAAGTTTCCACTCCGCTGCTGAAAAACATCTTCTTCAAGAACGCCCCGCTGCACGACGGCGCCGTGCTGATCGAAGGCGACCGCATCGTGGCGGCCAAGTGCATCCTCCCCGTCACGCAGAGCGACGTTCCGAAGGAGTTCGGAACACGCCACCGTGCCGCTATCGGCATGAGCGAAATCTCGGATGCCATCATCATTGTCGTCTCCGAGGAGAGCGGCGAGATAGCCATCGCCCAGGGCGGTGAGATCCGTCAGCATCTCGATCCGACCCGTCTGCAGCAGACCCTGCAGCGCTATCTGAACATCAACTCCCGCAAGCGTTCCAAAAACAACGAAGTTGCCGAATAACCCCGGTCTAAGAGACCGGTTTTAGGGGCGGCCATACCCCTCTACGGCTCAGTAACAAATCACCGCTCCCGACCCAAGAGACCGGTTTCAGGGGCGGCCAGGCCTCTTCTCGCCCCCGGTCACAAACCTCCGCCAATCACTCCGGAAGCCGGCTGATCTCGGCGAATGTCGCATGCACGTACGCCGCCAACTCCTTCGGCGCCACACGCAGTTGAAGCCCCCGGACCCCCGCACTGACATAAATAAACGGAAGCGTCTCGGCCGACGTATGGATGTAGGTCGGGAAGGCCTTCTTCATCCCGATCGGCGAACATCCGCCCCGGATATAACCCGTCACCGGAAGCAGCTCCTTCATCGGAATCAGATCCACCTTCTTATTGCCCGAAACCCGCGCGGCAGCCTTCAGGTCCACCTCGTGGTCGCCCGGAACCACACAGACAAAATAACCCGTACGGTCACCCTTCAAAACCAGCGTCTTGAAGACCGTCGAAATATCCTCGCCCAACTGCGCAGCCACGTGCGTGGCGGCCAGATCCGTCTCGTCAACCTCGTAGGGAACCAACTCGTAGGCTATCTTCGCGCGGTCGAGCAGCCGTGCCGCATTCGTCTTTTCAATTTTGCCGTGTGCCATAAACTGTCATCATTTTCAACCGTTTTGCCGCAAAGGTAGTTTATTTTCTGCGATTCTGAACTTTTTTCTTACATTTGCCCGCATATGTACGGAGAATGATTTTCGGGTTGCTGTCCGCCCTGCTCGGAACTGCCGGCGCCCATGCCCAAATGATCCGGGTACGCGGACGTGTGACAGACTCCAACGGCGAGCCGTTGGCTTTTGTGAGTGTGGTATTCCCCGGTACGACCGTCGGGATTACGACCGATGAACAGGGCTTCTATTCGCTCGAGACGCACGACCCGGTCATCCGAAACCGCGCGCGCAACGACCCCGACCGCCACGATACGTATCACTGCCGGACCCACACGAAAATGGAGCTCGATCTGACGAATATCCGGCCCGGGTTCCGCAACCGACGCATGCAGCGCAACTTCGGATTCATCTTCAACTACATGGACACCTCGGCCCTGACCGGTCAGGCCTATCTCCCGGCCATGATCTCCGAATCGACGGCCGACCTCTACCGCAGCCGTTCGCCGGAGTTCAAACGCGAGGTGATCCACGCCAGCCGCGTCTCGGACGTCGACAACTACATCGTGCTCTTCAACGCCCGCTTCGCCAGCCCGCTTTCGGCCAGCGGCCGCAGCATCGGATTCGCGACAGGAGAGCACCGCACGGAGACAAAAAATTCCCGGTCGGCGTGTTTTCCCGCCCGTCTTTTCGTATCTTTGCCCTCCGAAAACGAACTGCAATCATGAAAAAAGCCGCTTTATTCGATATGGACGGCACGCTGGTGGACAACACACTGGCTCATGTCCGCGCCTTCGAGGTCTTCTGCGCCCGCTACGGCGTCGAGGGCTGGCAGCAGCGCCTCAGCCAGGCCTACGGCATGGGAAACGACGACATCATGCGTCTGATCCTGCCCGAGGAGCTGATCCGCCAGAAGGGCGTCAAGGCCCTCGGAGACGAGAAGGAGGCCATCTACCGTGAGATCTACGCCCCGGAGATCCACCCCGTCGAGGGGTTGCGTCAGCTGCTCGAACGACTCAACGGGGCCGGCATCCGCTGCGCCGTCGGGTCGTCGGGCTGCCGCGCCAACGTCGACTTCGTGCTCGAAAAGTGCCGGATCGGACAATGGTTCGAAGCCCGCATCTCGGGCGACGCGGTGACGCATTGCAAACCCGATCCGGAGATCTATCTCAAGGCTGCGGCGGCCGTCGGGTGCGATCCGGCCGACTGTGTGGTCTTCGAGGATGCCAAGGCCGGCATCGAGTCGGCCCGCCGGGCCGGCGCCGGGCGCATCGTGGCGCTGGCCACCACCCTGCCGCGCGAGGTACTCGAGCGTGAAACCAGCGCCGATCTGGTGATCGACACCTTCGCCGATCTGACCGACCTCGACGCGCTGCTGGCCTGATCCGTCCCCGGGTCGTTCTGTGGATCCGGTGCTTATGGCGGCCCGCTGACCGGGCCCTTCTCCGGGCTCAAAGCCTCACCGACACCTCCCTGCCGAAGAGCGAAAAAACGCACATTCCTGTCGGGAAATGTGCGTTTTCGCCTGCAAAAGAGTCACATTTGCGAAAAATTCGCTAATTTTGCACCGCTTTTAAAAACAGATGCTTATGTTCCGTGGACTTGCCACCGTCGCGTTGCTCGTCATCTCCAACGCCTTCATGACGCTGGCCTGGTACGGGCAGATCGCCTTCAAATCACGTCTCGAACGCTTCAGTCTCATGCTGGTCATCCTCATGAGCTGGGGCGTCGCCCTCTTCGAATACTGTTTCCAGGTGCCGGCCAACCGCATCGGCTCGGCCGAATTCGGAGGACCCTTCTCGATCTGGGAACTGAAGGTCATTCAGGAGGTCGTCTCGCTCTCGGTCTTCACCATCTTCGCGCTGGTCTTCATGAAGTCCGACACGCTGCGCTGGAACCATCTGGCCGGGTTCCTCTGCATCATTCTGGCCGTCTACTTCATCTTCCGCAAATAGTCGTCGGGGGGGGGCCGGACGGCCGACCCCCTACCGAATCGCGATCCGTTCGACGGGCTGCGTCTGAGTGCGGTCCAACGGGTGGACCTGGTAGCTCACCCGCGCAAAGTCGATCTGCGAGAGGTCGATGCAGCGGATCGTATTGTTGTAGGCCGTCTTGTAGTAGACCACACGGTGGGTCAGGTCGATGGCCGAGGTCCACTGCGTGGCGCTCGGAATGTCGGGACACTTGCCGGCCGGGTGCTCCAGACCGATCGGCACGTCAAAGTTGTTCAGCAGGTGGAAACACTCCTGCACCGTGGCGAAGGCCGTGGCACGCACGGGGGCCGTGGCACGGAAAAAGGCCGCACGTACGAAACGCGACGGCGGCGTATCGTCACCCGGAAGCCCCAGAAATCCGGCCGTGGCCCCGAAGGCCCGAAGCGTCTTCTCACCAATCTTGCAGGGTTCGACATCGCCCGGACGCAGATTGACGTAGTTGTTCAGATTGGTCACCTGCCACTCGAAGCCCGGGGCGTTGGTCAGCACCCCCACCTCATTCTCGTAGAAGTGCGGCACGCCGCCGACGATCTCCAGCACCACCTGGCGGCCCAACGGCTCGCCGATGCGCCAGTGCACGACGGCATTGGCCTCGAGCCCCACGATGCGCACCCCGCCGATCGCGGCCTTCACCTCGTCGATGGTCGAAAACTGCGTCAGAATCCACTGCGTCACCTCCAGATCAACCAGCGTGCGGGCGCTCTGTGCCGGTTGATAGGTCTCGTAACTGCCGTACTGCGGGAAGAAGAAGAGCCCGGCCGAAAGTCCCGTCTCGTTGATCCCCTCGGCGATAAACTGCTTCTCGACAACGGCCAGCCCCACAACCCCGTAGCGTGCCTTGAAGGAGAGCCCCGTCTGGCCATCGGGCGTGAGCGACTGCAGCCGTTCGCCGCGCGGAATGACGACATACATGCTCTCCAGGGCGCTGTTGCCCCACTCAATCGTCCGCGACTGGATGTAGCTGCCGTCGGCCGCCGTGAGCGAGATTCCCGTACAGGCCAACGCCTCGAAGGCGCCGCCAATGGCCGCAAGGGCCAATAACAGATGTTTTGCTTTCATCTCTTTTCCGATTTTGATGTGCTTGATCGGGTGAACCTTCCACGGGTCGGATACGCCCCGGGGCCGGATCCCGAAGTCCGGCTGCAAAAACCGAACCGCGAAAAGAACCTCACGGCCGAATCGTTTCCCGAAATTTTTACTAAATTCGCCTCGTCAAGCATAACCCGGAGATACGGAGCCCGGCTCCGATCTCCATAAAACGATACGATATGATCCGTTTGAATGTTTTTATCCGCACGACGGAGAGCAACCGTGACGAACTGGTCCGCACGGCCCGCGAACTGGTCACCGCTTCGCTCAAGGATGAAGGATGCGTCGCATACGACCTCTTCGAAAGCGCGACGCGCCGCGATGTGTTGATGATCTGCGAGACGTGGAGCGACGCCAAGGCGCTGTCGGCCCACGAACGTTCGTCACACTTCACGACCCTCGTTCCGCGCATGGAGCAACTCGGTGAACTGAAGCTCGAAAAGTTCGTCTTCTGATCGCCGGCAGACTCTGCGCCGCCGAGATGCCCGTCCGAGCCAATGCCCGGACGGGCTTTTTCGTGGCTTCGGGTTTTCCGGATCTCCCGGGACGCCCCGGAGGGTTTCCGGCCCGCCCGGAGTCCGCGGGAAAAGGCGGTTCCCGGCAGCTCAGATTCGCTCCGGAACTCCCGGTTCCGGAGCGGAACCGGCAGACATCCGTTACTCCTCGACGGGACGGAATGCCTCCTTGTAGAGTCCGCACACGGGGCAGGTCCAGTCGTCGGGAATCTCCTCGAACGGCGTACCGGGGGCGATGCCCGTCTCGGGATCACCCTTCGCGGGATCGTAGACGTAGTCACACGCCGTGCAGCGATAACGGCGAGGTACGGCCCGGTCGGCCACCTGCTTCCAGTCGATCAGTTCCCAGAAGGCCTTCAGAAAGTCGGCCCGTCGGTTGCGCCAGTCGATGTAGTAGGCGTGCTCCCAGACGTCGACCGTCATCACCGGGCGCAGCCCGTCACGCAGCGGATTGCCGGCATTCGACATCGCCACGATCGAGAGGTGTCCCGCACGGTCGGCCGCCAGCCACACCCAGCCCGAGCCGAACAGCCCCAGAGCCGCCCGGGTGAACTGCTCGCGGAAGGCCTCGACCGAACCGAATTCGGCCGTGAGTTTGGCAGCCAGTTTCGCGGGTACGGGACCCTGTTCGGGGGTCAGCTGGCGGAAGAAGAAGGTATGGTTCCAGGTCTGGGCGGCGTTGTTGAAGATCGCCCCGTCGGCCTTGCGGATGATCTCCTCGAGAGGCATCTCCTCGTAGGGAGTGCCGGGAATCAGGGCGTTGAGATTGTCGACGTAGGTCTGCAGGTGTTTGCCGTAGTGATAGTCGAGTGTTTCGCGGCTCATCTTCGGAGCAAGGGCCTCCGGTGCATACGGAAGCGCAGGCATTGCATGTTTCATGGCAGTTCGTTTTTTTATTGAATGAACAAGACGTGTCGCAGAACTCTCCGCAACACGTCTTGAAGATAGCAAAAATCCCGCACGTTGGTATCATGACGACCGAAAAAATCATGTTTCGGCCCTTACCCCCCCCCGGGACCGACCCGAGACTGACCCGGGTCCGATTTGCGACCGGCCCGGGACCGACCCTATCAAAACCCAAGACCAGCCAGCCCGATTCCGGCCCGGGATCGACCTACGACCGACCCGATTCCACCGCGCCGCGTGCGGACCAGGCCGGTTCGCCGGATCAGAAGTTGGCCTTGATGCCGACGGTAAACCGCGCGCCCGGTTCGGGGAACCAGGCCTCGTTGTAGAGTTTCCGGTTGAGCAGGTTGCGGCCCTCGGCAAACAAGGTCACGCGACCCGAAACATGCCAGTCGAAATGGGCTCGCAGATCAACTCCGAACGGTGTCCGGAAGGGATCCAGCGCCTCCTTCTCCAACGTGCCGCTCGTCTCCCACGTCGAGCCGTCCACGCCGGCAGACTGCAGCGTATACCGATAGACCGACCAACTGCGCGCACTCTCGAACAGGGCCTCGACACCGAAGGCGATCCTGCGCCCCTCATAGGCGATGCCGGCATTCCCCGCAAAGGCCGGATCGCCGTTCTTCAGATCGGTTTCGTCGTTGTAGAGACGGCCGTGAGCCCCGAGGTCGATCTTCAGCGAACTCAACGGACGGATTTCGATCTCGCCGTTGAGCGACGTCACGGTCTGGCGCGCCTGGACCGGCAGGAACAGCACGTCACACCCCGTGTCGGGTCTTGCCACCTGCCATCCCGTCCAGAAGAGGTGGTTGTCGTGGATCGAAAAGCCCGCATAGAGGCGATAGGCAACGATCGAATGCCAGAGGCTGCCCCCCAGACCGAGGCGGAAGTTGTAGTCTACGGAACTCTTCGCAAGCCACAGCGAAGTTTCGTCGTAGATCGGGAAGAGGCTCTTGCCCTGCGGCTGGTCCGACGTGGTGAGGAAGGCGTCCGACGGCCACTGCGACGAACGCACGTAGGGGTTCTGCTCCGTGAGCGAGCGCAGGTCGTTCGGATGCACCCCGCCGTCGGCCTCGACGAAGGGCTGCAGTCCGGGCGTGCCGAGGTTGAAATTCAGCCGCAGGTAGGGAATGAGGTAGTTGCCGCGCTCGTAGTCCGCAAGGGCTGTCGTGCCGACACGGTCACGGTAGTAGTCGGCCCCCGCGTCGAGCCGAACCACCCCGCCGTCGAAGCCGTAGCGCACTCCGGCACGGATCAGCTGCTGGTTGCTGCCCTCCAGATACTTGTGGCCGCCCAGGTAATCGTAGGCTATCGACACGCCGAAGCGGCTGCGGCCCCAGGCCCAGGCAATCCGGCCGTCAGCCCCGATCGAGCTCTCACGTCCCGACATGTCCGGAACGGGCAGATCGGAGTGGTCGAAGAAGAGCCCGCCGTGGAGCCCCACCTCGAAATTCAGCCGGCTCAGATCCTGGAAATCGTCGCCGAAACGCAGCTGCAGCCGTGCATCGCCATAGTCGGTCATCGCCCCGGCACCGAATGCGAGCTCCGGAACGGAGGGTACCCAGACCCCGTAACGGTGATACATGCGGTTGTCGTAGGAGAGTTCGCCCTCGAGCGTATGGCGTCCGATGTATTTGCCGGCCGCAATGCCCGCCCGGTTGTACATCCGCGTGGAGTTGTGCTCCCCTCCGAACGGATTGGCGATCTTCGCATAATATCCCGCATGGTTCACATAGGCCATGGCGTAGCCCGTCGAGGGATTCTGCGTCGTGGCGTAGAAATCCAGCACGGAGTTCAACGGATAGCCCGCCCCGACCTTCAAGTAGAAGGGCTGCGGACGGTTGAACTCCCAGTAGGTGACCGTCGCCGGACGGATCGGACGCGTCGTGAGCGTCGTGCGCAGCGACAGCGGCGTCACCGTATAACCGATCTCGGGACGCATCCGCGTCGTATCGTTCATGTCGGGTTCTATCGCCAGCTTCGCGGCGCTCTCCACCCGCGGAACGTAGGCCTTCGTCACCTCGACCTGCTTCTCCACCTGGGCCGCAACCCACTGCGGCACCACCATCGCCGCACAGGCGGCTATCATCCACAATCGTTTCATCATCAGTTGAGTTTAGCGATTCGCGCCCGGGCCTCCTCGACAATGCCGTCATCGGCGGGCGAATATCCGTCGGCCACGCTCTGCCACGTGGCCCGTGCCTGGAACGTATCGCCCCGGCGCACGTAGACCTCGCCCAGCAGCAGGTAGGCACGGGCCAGCCAGTAAGGCTGCGGGTTGCGATCCGAGAGGGCGAAGACCTCCTTCTCGGTACGGTCCAGATCGCCCGACGCAAAGGTCGCCTCGATCAGGCGGTAGGCCGCCTCGGAACCCTCCTTCGTGCGGACCTCCGCAGCCAGGTCGCGGTAGAGCTTCGCGGCCTCTGCCGCATCGCCCCCTTCGCGCAACTGCGTGGCCAGCGCATACTTCGCCTCACGCGTGGCCGTCTGACCGGCATCCGGAAGCGCAATCACCTCGCGGGCCGCCGCGGCAATCTTCGCGGCATCACCGCCGGCCACTCTCGCCCGCACGTAGCCCGTCGCGGCATCCTCACGCGCCGTGCGCGACGGCGCCACATCGTAGAGCCGCCGGTAGGCCGCGGCGGCCTCGTCCCAACGCTTCTCGGCGCAGGTCAGCTCCGAAAGCTTCTCCAGCACCGGAACCGTATAGGGGGTCTTGCCCTGATCGGCCAGCGCCGTGAGGGTCTCGATGGCCCGCTCGCGGTTGTCGGCCACCAGATAGCAGTCGCTCAGGTAGTAGAGGGCATCGGTGCGGTAGGAGCCCTTCGGATAGGTCTCGACATAACTGTTCAGGGCACGGGTGGCGGCCGTGCGGTCGCCGTCGAGGTAGAGTTTCTGCGCCGCGGCAAACGAGAGCGAGTCACGCGACAGGGCCGTCAGATCGCTCTCAATGCCTGCCCGGGCCGCATAGTCGAAGTAGGCATCGGCATCACCCTCCGAGACGTAGATCTCGCGGATGCTCTGCATCGCACCCCGTGCCTCGGAGGATTGCGGAGCCGCATTCACCACGCGGTCGTAGCAGGCCAGCGACTTCTGCCGGTTGCCCAGATTCAGATAGGCCAGACCCAGGTCCGACCAGGCGGCCGTCACCCGCGGCGACGAGGGATAGCGGGCCACGAAACGCTCCAGCTGGGCGGCACCTTCGGCATACTTCTGCTGGGCGATGTAGCTGCGGCCCAGTTCGTAGGAGGCCTCGTCGGCATATTCGCCGCCCGCCGCCTCGATCTGCCGCAGGGCCTGTTGTTTCTGCTCCGTGCGACCCAGAATGCCGAGCGTCACGGCCCGTTTGTAGCGGGCGTACTCCGCCTCGGGGGTGGCCAGCGCAATGGCACGGTCGTACTCCCCGACCGCCTCCTCGAAGCGGCGATCCGAGTAAGCCACGTCGCCCAGCCGGTTCAGGGCATCGGCCCGGTAGCGGTCTTTCGGCGCATGGGCCGCGAGGAAGCGGCGGAACGAATCGCCGGCCTGTGCCCAGTCGTTACGGTCGAAGGCGCAGTAACCGAGGTTGTACCACGCCAGGGCATACTCGCGTTCCGTACGCGGCGCCCGTTTCAGATAGGCGTTGTACTTGGCCGCAGCCACGGCGTAGTCCCCCTCCCGGAAGGCAATCTCACCCTGCCAGAAGGTGCTCAGCGCCGTATACTTGGGACTGACGTTGATCGACTGCGCCTCGGCCAGGCACGTCCGAGCCGTGCGGATATCACCCGTGCCGTAGGCCTCCAGTCCGCGGTAGTAGGCGATCTTCTGCTGCGCGGCACGGATCTCCGCATCGCCCGACGGCATCGCCTTGATGGCCCGGTAGGCGGCTTCGTAGTCGCGCGAATTGTAGTAGGCGGCAATCAGCAGCGTCCGCGCCTCGGCGGTCCGCGGCGTCGAGGGGTAACGTTCGATATAGCGCGTCAGCAGGTTGATCGCCCCGTTGAAGGCCCCGCCGCCCAGTTCGTACTGCAGTTTGGCGTAGTTGAACAGCGCATCCTCGGCGATCGCGGCATCGAGCGACTCGTCCGTGGCCATGGCAAAGGCCTGCATCGCACGCTCCTTGTCGCCGGCCCGCAGGTAGCAGTCGGCCAGGTGGTAGGAGGCGTTCTGCGTCAGGGCATCCTCCGCGCCGCACGCCTTGCGCAGCCACTCCGCAGCCTCGGCATAACGCGCCGTGCGGTAGAGCGAGAAGCCCTCCAGGTAGCAGGCGTCGCGGTCCATCTCGCCGCCCGAAGTGCGGTAGGCGGCCAGATGTTCGAGCGTGCGGTTGAAATCCTCGAGCCGAAACCACGACTCGGCAATCACACGCTCCAGCTCGGCACGGCGTTCCGGCACGGCCTGCCGGGCCAGCGCATCGCCATGTTCGACCACGTAGCGGTAGTTGCCCTCGCGGAACTCGATCTGAAGCAGGTAGTAGGGAACCAGCGCCCCGTAGGCGTCGCTCTTCCGCAGCCGGAGGAAGCCCTGTTTGGCCCGGGCATAGCGGCCCTCGGCATAATCGATGTAGGCCAGGTAGTAGTGCGCATGGTCGGCATACTCGCTGCGGTCGCCGATGCGCGAAAAGTGCCCGCCGGCCTCCTTGTAACGGCCGTCCGTGAACTCGACGTAGCCCATGCGGATGTCGTACTGTTCGCGGCGCTGCGGACTCAGGGCCTTGTAATTCGTACGTTCAAAGGCTTCGCGCGCCCGGGCCATGTTCCCCGCCGCGCAGTAGAACGATCCGAGCGAGAAGCGCACGTCGTTGGCATAGACCGACTGCGGATAACGCTCCTCGAAACGGCGCAGGGACGCCTCGGCATCGGCGCTGCCCAGTTCGACGGCACACGCCGCCAGGTAGTAATCAATCTCCTGCTGCAGGGAACGGTCGTCCGGGGCCATCGCCTCGCGGGCCCGCAGCAGTTCGTGGCGGGCATCGCTCCAACGGCCGTAGCCGAACAGATCGCGGGCCCGCCGCATCAGGGTTTCGGGATCGCTCTCCGCGGCCCGTACACCGGGCGCACAGAGTGCCAGCGCCATCAACGGCAGCAATATTCGGAATCTTCGCATAGTCAATTCAAGTTCATCTCCGCGCTCCGGGCGGCCGGGGCGGATGGAGAATCGGACAAAGATAGTAAAATTTATCCGACGCCACACCCTTAAAGGAACGGAATTTGCCCGCGGCGTATTGTTCAAACCAAAAACCGAATACCATGACTGAGAAAGTGAACGTTCAGATGAACCGCGCCGGGCGTTTCGAACCGCGCGGAGGGGCCGATACGGCCTCGATGAACCCCAAGGAGCTGCTGCTCTATGCCGCGGCGCAGTGTGCCGGGCAGACCGCCGCCGCCATCATGCAGCGCGAACGCATGAAGCCCTGCAATTTCGAAATCAGCGTCTCGGGCGACCTCTCGACCGAAACGCTCCGCACCGAGAGCACCTTCACCTGCTTTCATGTCGTCTACAACGTCGCGTGCGCGAGCGAAGAGGACTGTGCAAAGGCCAGCCACGCCCTCGAACTCACCCACGACAAGTATTGCGGGCTGGTGCAGATGCTCTCGCGCATCGCCCCCGTCTCGCGTGAGATCGCCGTCGTGAACACCGCGCCGGTCAAGGCCTGAGCCCCTCGCGCCAGTTCAGAAAAGGCAGCGGGCGAAGACTTCCACGACTCTTCCGATTGAGGAAAAGCGTCGGGAATCTTCGCCCGTCTGGTGTCGGGAAGGGAGGTCACTGCGCCGTGATGCGGCGGTAATCCGACAGGGCTGCGGCGTAGTTGAAGTGGGCCCGGATGGCGTTGGTATAGAGCTGGATCCAGCTCAGCTGCGCCTGCATCACGTCGAGGATCGTCGCCAGCCCCTCGCCGTAGGAGTAAGTGCTGATCTGCAGGTTCTCGCCCGCGATGCGCAGGCTCGCCTCCGAGGCATCGACCTGCGCCCGGCTCTGCACCAGCGCCGTCCAGCCGTTCATCTCCTCGCGGACGATTTCGTCGTAACGCTGTTCGGTCGCCCAAGCCTGCTGCTCACGGGCGGCCCGGGCCGCGGCCACCGTGCGACGCCGCTCGCCCCAATGGAAGATCGGAACGGACAGCTGCACGAAGGCCGAACCGTCGATCTGCGTGCGGCCGTCGCGGTTGGGCGTCGCCGGCTGCCACGAGCCCCCCACCCCGACGCTCACCTGCGGATTGTACGGGGCCCGGGCCGCCCGCACCCCTTCGTCGGCCTGCTCCGTGCGCAGCAACGCGGCCGTATGGTCGGGACGTCGCGCCACGGCCTCC
Organism: Alistipes megaguti; assembly: GCF_900604385.1. Lineage (NCBI taxonomy): Bacteria > Pseudomonadati > Bacteroidota > Bacteroidia > Bacteroidales > Rikenellaceae > Alistipes > Alistipes megaguti. The sequence continues at coordinate 3,202,956 of NZ_LR027382.1, forward strand.
CCGGCCGGAATGCGGCGCGGCAGCGGCAGCGTATCGCGGATGCTCTCGCGCAACGACACGGACTCGGCCGGATCGGTGCCGCGCAGGATGTTGAAGTTGTGCAGGGCCACCTCGCGGTTCTGCTCGACGCTGACCAGCGAATACTCCGCCTCGCTCAGCCGCGCGTCGATCATCAGCACGTCGCCCTTTGCGATATAGCCCTCGGCAAAGCGGCGGTCGACGACCTCCTTCAGCGAACGGATCAGCGAGACGTATTCACGCATCGCCGCGGCGTAGAGTTCCACGGCCGAGAGGCTCCAATAGGCGTATTCGGCCGCGTAGCGCACCTCGAAACGCGAAAACGCCTCCTCGCAAAGGGCAATGTCGCTCCCCAGGGCCGTCTGCCGGGCCGCCGCACGCACGGCCCCGCCGCCGTAGAGCGTCTGCACCAGCTGCGGCTGCACGCCGAAGGTCCACTGTTCGGCGCCCTCGCGGCAGCGGAACGCCCACGAGAAGTTCCCGGCCAGCGACAACTGCGGCAGGTAGCCCGTACGCGCGGCGGCGGCCTCGGCCTCGGCGGCCCGGCTCCCGGCCCGGGCGATTTTCAGCGTCCGGCTGTAGGAGGCGACCTCCGTGCGGTACTCTTCGAGCGACGTCTGCCCGAAGGCGGCAACAGGCCCGGTGAGCAGCAGAATGAGTGGGAACAAGCAGGTTTTCATGGTCATCGGATCCGGTAAAAGAGGGCATAGACTACGGGCAGGACGCAGATCGTCAGCAGCGTGGCCACGAGCAGTCCGCCCATGATCGTGGCGGCCATCGCGCCGAACATCGCATCGAAAAGCAGCGGCAGCATGCCGAGGATGGTGGTCCCCGAAGCCATCACCACGGGGACGATGCGGCTGCGCGTCGCCTCGACGAGCGCCTCGCGCGGCGTACGGCCCGCGGCCCGCAGCGTGTTGATCTGTTCGACCAGCACCACGGCGTTCTTGATGTTCATCCCGACGAGCCCCAGCAGCCCCAGCAGCGAGAAGAAGTTGAAGATCCGGCCCGTCACGGCCAGTCCGAAGACCACGCCGATGAAGATCAGCGGGATCATCAGCAGAATGACCACCGGCTCGCGGTAGTTGCGGAAGAGCAGCAGCAGCGTGATGAAGATCAGCACCAGCGTCAGCGGCAGGTAGCGGCCCAGTGCGGCGTTGGACTCCTGCTGGCTCTCCTGCTCGCCGAAGACGCGCATCGCATAGCCCGCGGGAAGGTCGACGGCACGGCGGAGGGAGTCCTTCAGTGCCGCGAAGAGCTGCATGGTGTTGACCCCGCGCACCGGGTCGCACTGCGCCTTCATCACCCGCTGGCGGTCAAAACGGCGGATCACCCCCGGGCGGAAGTCGAAGCGCACGCCGTCGGTCGCCTGCTCGATCGAGAAGACCCGCCCCGAAGGGTTGAAGATCGGCAACGACTGGAGGTTGGTCAGGTTATAGGCGGCGATATTCTCATCCTTGAGCAGGATGGGCAGCGTGAGGTCCCCCTCGCGGTACTGTCCGAGCGGATAGCCCTGCGTGGCGATGGTGATGCCGCGGGCCAGCTGGCTGCGCGTGATGCCGATGCGCTGCCCCTTCATCTGCGAGTAGAGCGGCTGCCAGGTCGGGATGCGGTTGCCCCAGCTGTTGCGGATGTTCGTAGCGCCGGGCGTACGGTGCATGACAGCCTCGGCCCGCGCCGTCAGGCGCCGCAGCGTATCGATGTTCCCACCGATGAAGCCGAACTCGATCGCCGCATCCGGCACGGGTGAGAGCTTGAACAACGACGAGCGCAGCCACACGTCGGGGAACGTAGCGGTGACCCAGCCGTCGAAACGCTCCTCGACGGCGGCCGTCTGACGGCTGTCGTGGAGCTCGACGAGCAGGTTGCCGAAATTGGGCCGCTGCGACGAGGTGCCGCTGGCCAGGTAGTAGCGCGGCGGCGTAGCACCGGCCGTCCACGAGACGCACTTCACCTCGGGCTGTTCGTGCAGCCACGCCTCCATCCGTTCGAGCTGTTGCTCCGTATCGTGGATGTTGTACCCCTCGGGCAGCAGCACGTCGGCCCGGAAGTAGGGTTTGTCGAGCGCCGGGAAGAAATTCTGCGGCATGCGGCCCATGACGGCCAGCGACACGACAAAGAGTGCGGCCACCGCGGCAACGGTCGCCCAGCGGTGGCGCAGCAACGCATCGAGCAGGCGATCGAAGGCCCGGTAGAAGCGCGTATCGTAGGGATCGCGCCGGGCCGGGGCGACCTGCAGCAGCCGCACGCCGAAGAGCGGCGTCTGGGTCAGGGCCAGCACCCAGCTCAGCAGCAGCGAGAAGGCCACCACAACGAAGAGCGGCCGCACGATCTCGGCCACGGACGACGGGGCCAGATAGAGCGGAAGAAACGAGAAGATGGCAATCAGCGTAGCCCCCAGCAGGCTCCAGCGCGGGGCCGTGGCCCCGGTGATGAAGGCCTCGCGGCACGCCGCGCCGCGCCGCATCGCCTGACGCGCGTTATCCGTGACGACGATGGCGTTGTCGACCAGCATGCCCATGGCGATGATGAAGCCCGCCAGCGAGGTGCGGTTCAGCCCCTCGCCCGCAAACTGCATCAGCAGCAGCGTGCCGCCGATCGAAAAGAGCAGCGACGTGCCGATGAGCACCCCCGGGCGCAGCCCCATCACCAGCATGATGACCGCCACGACGATGGCCACCGACTCGACCAAATTCCACAGGAAGGTGCGCGTCGCCTCGCGGGCGATGCGGTTCTCGGGGTAGAGCACCGTGAGCTCCATGCCGAGGGGCATTTCGCCGCGCAGTTCGGCCAATCGGGCGTCGATCCGCTCACCGACACGCACCACGTCGCTCCCCGATTCGGTCGAGATGCCGATTCCCACCGCCCGGCGTCCGTCGACGCGCATCAGCGTCTGCGGCGGATCGGCATAGCCGCGTTCGATGCGGGCCAGGTCGCCCAGGCGGTACTGCCGGCCCGAGGAGGAGATCAGCAGCTGATTCTCCAGATCGTCGAGCGAATGGTAGGTGCCGTCCTCCAGAATGCGGATCTGCAGCTCGCCGGCCTGCTTCTCGCCGCTGTCGACCAGGGTGTTCTGCTGGCCGATCGTCGCGACGATCGTCTCGGGGCGGATCGCAAAGTTGGCCAGCGCCGAGAGGCTCACGTAGACGTTCACCACGGGGCTCTGCTCGCCGAAGAGGGTCACCTTCTGCACCCCGTCGAGCGTCACCAGCTCGCGTTTCAGCCGCTGGGCCCAGTCGCGCAGCTCGGTCAGCGTGAAGCCCTCGTCGGCCGAGAGGCCGTAGTAGATGCCGTAGACGTCGCCGAAGTCGTCAGCCACCGCAATGGCCGAGGCCCCCGAAGGCAGCTGCAGCTGGATGTCGAGCGCCTTGCGGCGCAGTTCGTCCCACAGCTGCGGGATCTCTCGCGACGGGGTGCCCGGGTCGAGTTCGACCAGGATCCGCGAACGTCCGTAGTGTGATTCGGAGGTGATCTTGTGGATGCGGCGCATCGACTGCACCTCGCGTTCGATGGGTTCGGTGACAAGCTCCTCGACCTCCTGCGGCGTCGCCCCCGGGTAGGAGCACATCAGCAGGGCACTCTTGATGACAAAGGTCGAATCCTCCTTCTTGCCCAGGCGCAGAAAGCCCGCCACGCCCCCGACCAGAAGCAGGGCGAGAAAGAAACCGACGACGCGGCCGTTGCGCAGCGAATAGGTAGTGAGATTCATGGCCCGATCAGTTGAGAATCCGTACCTCTTCGCCCTCCGTCAGGCGGTAGACCCCCGCCGTGACGACCCGCTCGCCGGGCTGCACGCCGCGGTCGATCACCACACGGTCGCGACCGAAAAGCTCGCCCAGAGTCACGGCCCGCCGCGTCACCCGGTCGGCCGCACCCACGATCCAGACGTAGGTCCCGCCCTCGGCCGGGGCGCAGACCGCCGTCAGCGGCAGCGACACGGCATCCGCCACCGGATCGGCACTCTGCATCGTAATCGTGCACGACATGCCGGGCGAGATGCGCCACCGCGACGGATCGGGATTCTCCAGCCGCAGCGACACCGGAAATCCCGAGGCGTCGGACGAGGTCTGGGCGTAATCCTTCAGCCGGGCGGGGATCGTCACCCCGCGGTAGTTGTCGAAACGCACCACGAAGCGCGTCGTCGTGTCGCGCAGCGCATCCAGCGCACTCTCGGGCAGGGTGAACTGCACGGTCGTCGTCACGGGATTGACCAGCCGCACGATCGACTGTCCGGCCTGCACCCGCTCGAAATTGTCGACGTACGTACGCTCGATCACCCCGGCGAAGGGGGCCTTCAGACGGGTTTCGTCCAGCAGGTCGAGCGTATTCTCGTAGGTCGACCGCGCCTGGGCGTAGCGTGTGTCGGCCGCCTCGGCCTCCTGCCGCGAAACGGCCTCGTGCGACAGCAGCCGCTGCATGCGCTCACGCACCGAACGCGCCTCCTCGTAGGCCGAACGCGTCGCCGTGGCCTGCAGTTCGACATCCCGCGGATCGAGTTCGGCCAGCAACGCCCCCCGTTCGACCCGTTCGCCCTTCGATACGGCCACGCGCAGCACCTGACCCGAGAGTTTGAAGGCCAGCGTGACGGCATCGTCCGGCGTGGCCAGACCGGCAAAATCCTTTTCCAGGGTGTGGGCCGCAGCCGCCGTGGTGACCTTCACCGGACGCGGAGCCGTCGCTACCGACGCTCCGCGGCGTGAACACCCGCCGGCCAGCAGCGGCAAAAGCAGATAACAGAGAATGTGGCGCATGGGATGAGTTCGATTTCATGGATCGACCTCTCCCCCGTCCGGGCTCCGATGCCGGGATTCCGACCGCGGCTCCACCGTGCGGAGATCCCCCGCAAACGGAAGGCCCCTCAAAAAGAAAAGTCGACCTCCCGTCGGAAGGTCAACTTTCATACCACAAGCCCCGCCGGGCCCCCTCGCGCGCCTCTACGGACGAATATCGCGACAGTTCTGCTTAGCCGTGATGGTGCCGTCGTCGAGCGTCACCAGTCCGCATTCGGCCCGCAGCATGGTCTTCATCGTCGAGGCGTCGATGTTGTAGCAGGGCACCCCGCCCGCACCGAAATCGTGCGTCATCGCCCCGTGGAGCAGGTCGGGGGTCAGGCAGACCACCCACGCACCTTCGCTGCGGGCCCGCTCGACCAGTTCGGCCATCCGGCGGGTGCAACGCTTCGACTGCCGCTCGAAATCCGTCACGCAGAGCATGTAGAGCCTCCCCGGGCGGGTGATCACCTCCAGCGTGGCGTCGCGACCTGCGGCATCACGCAGCGCAAACTCACTCACCAGCGGACGGACGGACGGTACATCGCTCGTCGTGCGCGTATCGACCCACTCCCACTTCGTATCGTCCTGCCACTCGGGATCCTCCAGCGAGAACTCCCGCTCCTCACCCGTCGCCCGGTTGCGGTAGACGAGCACCGTCTCCGATTCGTCCGGAGTCTCGTCCGGAGCCTGCATCGCCTCGTGGATGTTCACCCCCACCTTGTAGGGCAGGAAGTCGATCAGCGGCAGGTGAATGTAACAGTAGTAGCCCAGATACATCGACAGGCAGAAGAACGTGCAGGTCAGCACGATCTCCATGGGTTTGAAGGCAAAGACCTTGTCCGGGCGGTAACGCCACCACACCACCAGCGCCATGGGCAGCAGCACGACATTCTTGGCAAAGGTCTCCCATGGCGTCAACCGCAGTGCATCGCCGAAGCAACCGCAATCCTCGACCGGAAGCACCGTGGCGCTCAGCAGCGTCAGCACCGTAAAGAAGGTCATCGACAGCACCGCAAAGATCGAAATCAGCCGGATACGCACCTTGAACAACAGCATGCAGCCCATCATCAGTTCGGCGCCGCACAACCAGATCGAGAAGGTCATGGCCGCCGGATCGAGCCACTCCATGCCGTAGATCGAGAGGTATTCGCTCACCTTGAGTGCCGTGCCCCACGGGTCGATCACCTTCGTGAAACCCGACAGGATGAACGTGCAGGCCAGAATGAGCCGGCAGATGTTCGCCACAATCTTGAATGTTCGCGTCCCTCTCATCGTGCGTCGATTATCGGGGCCAGCACCCCGCGGATTTTTTCAAAGATACGTTCCGGGCTCTCCATCGCACCGCTCGAATCGCCGCACTCCACGACGCGCAGTTTCGCATCGCGCGCCGCCATCGAGAGGTAGACCTCGCGCACGCGGCGCTGCAGATCGAGGGCATCCTCGTGGATGTCGCGCCCGCCGTGGAGGTAGTCGCGGTCGGCACCCTCGCGCGTCTCGGCGAGTTTGCGCTCGGTGAAGGCGAAGGGAACATCGAGGAAGAGCGACACGTCGGGACACGGCAGCGCATTGTGGCCGAACTCCAAGTCGAGGATCCACCGCGCCAGACGGTCACGCTCCTCTCCGGCCGGAAGTTTCGCACACTGGTAACCGACGTTCGACCAGACGTAACGGTCGAGAATCACAGCCCGGCCCGCAGCCAGCCAGCCGCGGATCATCCCGGCGGCCTCGGCCCGGTCGCCGGCGTAGAGCAGCGCCACCAGATAGGGGTTCACCTCGTCCACACCCCCGAACTCACCCCTGAGAAAACGAGCGATCAGATCGCCGTAGACCGGCGCATCGAAACGCGGGAAATGAACGTATTCGCTCTCCACGCCACGCTCCGCAAAGAGTTGGCGCAGCATCCCGATCTGGGTCGACTTGCCGGCCCCGTCCAGACCTTCGAGTACGATGAACATAGGTTTCTACCGTTTATTTCGTTTGTTGTTGCTTCCGAGTTTTTCCGGGGTCAGATCCCTTGCCGTCGGGTCTCCCCCATCGGGACCTTTCCGTTCCGGCCCCCTTTTATCCGGGCCCTTTTGTCCGGGTCCCTCTATCCAGGGTCCCTTTGTCCGGGCCCCCTTGTCGGATTCCTTTGGTCCGGGCCCCGGTTCTGCCCTCTCCGGTCGGGACTCTTGCCTGCCCCCGCCGGGCCTCTTGTCCCCACCCGGCGGATCTCCTGTCTCCTCCCGGCCGGAACTCCAGCTTGCCCCGCCGGGTCACTTGTCTCCTCCCGGCCGTCCCCGTCGGAGGGTCAGTTGCGCAGCATGCGGACGGCACGCTCGACGCCGGCGGCCAATGCGTCGATCTCCGACGCCGTATTGTACAGCGCCAGCGACACGCGGCACATGCCCGTGATGCCGAAATGGTCCATGACCGGTTCGGCACAGTGGTGCCCCGTCCGGACGGCGATACCCAGTTTGTCGAGGATCATCCCCACGTCGTAATGGTGGGCCCCCTCGATGTTGAACGACACGATGCCGCATTTGTCCGCCGTCTCTCCGTAGATGCGCAGCCCCGGGATGGCCGAAAGGCGCTCCTCGGCCCGCTGCCGCAGCATCGTCTCGTGGGCCTCGATCTCCGCGGCGTCGAACCGCGAAAGGAACCGGATGGCCTCGCCCAGCCCGATGGCCCCGATGAAATTGGCCGTGCCGGCCTCGAACTTCAGCGGAACCGGAGCGTAGGTCGTACGGGCAAAGGTCACCCGGTCGACCATGTCACCTCCGCCGAAGAAGGGCGGCATCCGTTCGAGCAGTTCCCGTTTGCCGTACAGGACGCCGATGCCCGTCGGGCCGTAGAGTTTGTGGCCCGAGAAGGCGTAAAAGTCGCAATCCAGCGCCCGTACGTCGACGCCGCCGTGGACCACCCCCTGACAGCCGTCGACCACCGCAACGGCTCCCACGGCGTGGGCCGCCTCGATGACGGGCCGCAGGTCGGGCCGCGTGCCCAGCGTATTCGATGCCTGCGTAACGGCCACCACGCACGTGCGCTCGTCGATGAGCGTCGGGAGCAGATCCGTGCGCAGCGCCCCCCGGTCGTCGATCGGGAGCATCCGCAACTCGGCACCCCGCCGCTGGGCCACCAGCTGCCACGGCACCAGATTCGAATGATGCTCCATCTCGCTCACCACGATGTTGTCCCCCGCCCCGACGAACGTATCGCCCCAGGCGTAGGCCACCGTATTGAGCGACGCCGTGGCGCCGGCCGTAAAGACCACCTCCTCCTTCTCGGCCGCACCGATGAAGTCGGCAATGCGCCGACGCGCCTCTTCGTAGAGCTCCGTGGCCTGCTCCGAAAGCAGATGAACGCCCCGATGGATGTTGGCATTCAGGTGGCGGTTGAGCCAGTCGATCCGCTCCAGCACCTGCTGCGGCTTCTGGGCCGTAGCGCCGCTGTCGAGGTAGATCAACGGCTTGCCGTAGACCTTCTCCCCAAGGATCGGAAACTCCCCGCGTATCTTTTCGACATCGAATCTCTCCTTTGTCCCCATGTCACTTGTCTGCTTGTTCGCTTCGTTATTCTTTTCTTTGCCGGGCCGACCCCTCCTCTCCGGAGGCCCGCTACCGCTCCAGCTTCGCAGCGGCCAGCCGCATGAGTGCCTCACCCAGCGGCTCGACACCGCACCGACGCACGATGTCTCCCACGAAGCCCTCGATCTGAAGGGCCCGGGCCTGCGCTTCGCTCAGGCCGCGCTGCCGCATGTAGAGGATCGCTTCCGAATCCATCTGCCCGACCGTCGCACCGTGCGAACACTTCACGTCGTCGGCATAGATCTCCAGCTGCGGCATCGTCTCGATACGGGCCTTCTCGCTCAGCAGCACGTTGCGGCTCTGCTGCCGCGCATCCGTCCGCTGGGCGTCGGGCGCCACGTAGACCAGTCCCAAGAACTCGCCCACCGCCTCGTCATCGGCCACTCCCTTGATGCACGAGACGCTCGTGCAGTCGGGGACGTTGTGCGCCGTGTGAAGCCGTACCACGCAATGCTCCTTCTCCGTAGCGAGGAAGACGCCGTTGAGCTCGTTCGAGGCTCCGCGGCCGTTCAGGTCGATGCGGTACGAGGCGTTGGCGCTCGACAGTTCGACCGTCGTCACGCGGCAACAGCTCCGCTCTCCCTGCCGAAGGGCTATTTCAGCAAAAGTCTCTCCCAGAAAAATCTCCGTCAGGTCCAGTTGCGCCCCTTCGGCCAGTTCGACGTCAAGCCGCGCAACGCCCGCCTTCGTATGGAGCACCACCAGTTGCGCCGCAGCCCCGGCCGTGAGCTCCACCCGCAGGTGGTCGGGATCCGCCGCCGCATAGGCCTGCGGTATCGGCGTCTCGACCCGGAAAAGTTCCGGACCCACCTTGCGCAACCCGCCGATAATCTCCAGAATCCGCTCCATCACTTGTCGTATTGGTTGATCAGCCAGTCGTAGCCCTCCCGTTCGAGTTTCAGCGCCAGCGTCTTGTCTCCCGTATAGATGATCCGCCCCTTGTAGAGCACGTGCACCACGTCGGGCACAATGTAATCCAGCAGCCGCTGGTAGTGCGTGATGACCACCGTGGCGTTCTCCGCCGTATGGAGCTTCGTAACGCCCGTGGCTACGATCCGCAGCGCGTCGATATCCAGTCCCGAGTCGGTCTCGTCCAGGATGGCCAGCTTCGGATCGAGCATCGCCATCTGGAAGATCTCGTTCTTCTTCTTCTCACCGCCCGAGAAACCCTCGTTCACGGCCCGCGACGTGAGTTTCGACGACAGCTCGACCACGGCGCTCTTCTCCTTCATCAGGTGCAGGAACTCCGCGGCCGACAGCGGCTCCTCGCCGCGGTACTTGCGCTGCTCGTTGACGGCCATCTTCATGAAGTTGGCCATCGTCACCCCGGGAATCTCCACCGGATACTGGAAGCCGAGGAACAACCCCAGCCGCGCCCGATCCTCGATCGACATCGCGAGCAGGTCGTGACCCAGAAACTCCACGGAGCCCTCGGTGACCGTAAACTTCTCGTTGCCGGCCAGCACCGAGGCCAGCGTCGACTTGCCCGAACCGTTCGGCCCCATGATGGCGTGCACCTCACCGGCCTTCACCTCGAGGTTGATGCCCCGCAGGATCTCCTTGCCATCAACCGTCGCGTGTAGATTTTTTACGCTTAGCATATTCCGTATCTATTCTCTAAATTTCGTTTGTTATCTCTTTTCCGGCGGCCGTTTCCCGCGCCCTGCGGCCGCGGATTCAAATCCGTCTCGGCCGCCGGACTTCGCATTGTCGCTTCTCGGGTTCCTACGCCCGGCAGAGCTTTCCGCCCAGTCTCCGGCATTTCGAAACCTCCCGGGCCGTCAGCTCCGGATGCTTCCGGCAGCCGCCCTTGCCCAGCGTCCCGACAACCCGGAAGCCGCTCCAGCGGAAAATCTCCCGCAGCGAGCGGAAAACCCCGCTCGTCTGGTGGAACCACACGTTGAACGGCCAGGCCGTATTGCATGTGGCCACCATCACCGCCCGTTTCCCCTTGTGCAACGGAACGGGCAATCCTCCCTCCCGGTCCTCCATCAGCGCATAAACCATTCGATCGAACAGCACCTTCAACTCGCCGCTCATGCCGCCCCAGTAGCAGGGCGACCCTACCACCAGCGCATCTGCCCCGCGAAGGGCCTCCGCCACGCGGTGCGCATCGTCCTCGGCCAGCACACACCGGTGCAACGACCGGCATTTCATACATCCGCAGCACGGTCTGACGGTCAGATCGTGAACGAAGAAGCGCTCCACCTCAACCCCTTCGGGCATTCCGGCAATCACCTCGTCGAGCATCCGCGACACCAGTCCGCTGCGGCGCGGGCTTCCGTTCAAAACAACGACTTTCATCTACCCGATCGTTTATCCCACCGTGCCCTCCAGTTGCAGGGCCAGCAGTTTCTGCGCCTCGACGGCAAACTCCATCGGCAGCTTCGCCAGCACCTCCCGCGCGTAGCCGTTGACGATCAGCCCCACGGCATCCTCGGTCGACAGCCCGCGCTGGTTGCAGTAGAAAAGCTGGTCGTCCGAAATCTTCGACGTCGTGGCCTCGTGTTCGACCACCGCCGTGCGGTTGCGGCTGTCGATCACCGGGAAGGTGTGGGCACCGCACCGGTCACCGATCAGCAACGAATCGCACTGCGAGTAGTTTCGCGCATGCTCCGCCCCCCTGGCCACGCGCACCAGCCCGCGGTAGGAGTTCTCGCTCTGTCCGGCCGAGATGCCCTTCGAGACGATCCGGCTGCGCGTGTTGCGGCCGATGTGGATCATCTTCGTGCCGGTATCGGCCTGCTGGCAGTTGTTGGTCATCGCCACCGAATAGAACTCCCCGACCGAGTTGTCACCGGCCAGAATGCAGCTCGGATATTTCCACGTGATGGCCGAACCCGTTTCGACCTGCGTCCACGACAGCCGTGCGTTCTCGCGGCACAGACCGCGCTTGGTCACGAAGTTGTAGACGCCGCCGCGCCCCTCCCGGTCGCCCGGGTACCAGTTCTGCACCGTCGAGTACTTCACCTCGGCGTCGCGCTCGACGACGATCTCCACCACGGCAGCGTGCAGCTGGTTCTCGTCACGCTGCGGAGCCGTGCACCCCTCGAGGTAGCTCACGTAGGCACCCTCGTCGGCCACGATCAGCGTCCGCTCGAACTGCCCCGTCCCGGCGGCATTGATGCGGAAGTAGGTCGACAGCTCCATCGGGCACCGCACCCCCTTCGGGATGTAGCAGAACGAGCCGTCGGAGAAGACCGCGGCGTTCAGCGCGGCGTAGAAGTTGTCCGTGTAGGGGACGACGCTTCCGAGGTACTTCCGCACCAGATCGGGGTGGTCGCGCAGTGCCTCCGAAATCGAGCAGAAGATGATCCCCTTCTCGGCCAGTGTCTCCTTGAAGGTGGTCTTCACCGACACGGAGTCCATCACCGCATCGACGGCCACCCCCGACAGCGCCATCTGCTCCTCGAGCGGAATGCCCAGCTTGTCGAACGTGCGTTTCAATTCGGGGTCGACTTCGTCCATCGAACCCAGCTTCTTGCGGGCCTTCGGCGCCGCGTAGTAGATGATATCCTGAAAGTCGATCTCCGGGATCCTGAGATGTGCCCACGTCGGGGGCTCCAGCGTCAGCCAGTGGCGGTAGGCCGCCACACGGCGCTCGGTCATCCACTCCGGTTCGCCCTTCTTGGCGGAGATCAGCCGCACGACCTCTTCCGAGAGCCCCTTGCCGATGGTTTCGGTCTCGATCGCCGAGGTAAAGCCGTACTTGTATTCCTGTTCTCCGAGGTTTTCCAGTATCTCTTTTTCGTTCTCTGCCATTGCTTGCAAAATATCGAGCAAAGATACAAATTCTAATCCGAATTTCATAATACTGCCTTCAAAACCGGTGCCGCAGCCCCCTTTCGGCCCGCCGGGGCACAAAAAAGGGCGTGGATTGCTCCACGCCCCGTTCTCCCGGCAGGGATCGGCTATTTCTCGTAAACAATCACCACCTTGCCTACCTCGACGTTGGTCGATTTGTCGGTGTAGTCGATGCGGAAGTTGTCGGTCACCACTCCCGCCGCAGCGAAATCGAACGTGATCGTCTCCGACTTCTCGCCGGCAGGCTCAACGGCGGCCAGCGTCGTTCCGTCGTATGTACACTTCAGCATCGCCGGATCGCGCGCCGAATTGGGATAAACCGTGATCGACTTGATCTTGCCCATGCCCGAACCGGCCACGTGCGTCTCGGCCTTGCCCTTGTTGAAGTACCAGACAATGTTCTTCGCGGCATCGGTGCTGTAATAGACGTTGCCCGTGAAGGTGATCGTCGAGGCGCCCGAATCGTCGGTGGCCGTCCAGGTCGAATCCTCCTCCTTCCAGCTCGTCGGCAACCCCGAGATATTTGTCGACAGCACGCCGGCCGTACCCGTAAGGGTCATCGTATACTCCTTCGTGGAGGGTACCGTCGAGGGATCCGGCTCCCACGAAAGCGCGTAGAGGTTGATGTTGTCGTAGGCATAGATATAGATCATCGTCTCGCCCGTCAGATCCGTAAAGGTCACCGTCTTGGGCTCGCCGGACGACGACGTCGGGCAGGCCTCCTTCAGATACTCCTTGCCGTTGGCACTCACGCCTACCTTTCGATCGGGATCTGAACCGCTGCTCGAAACGGCCAGCAGCGTCAGCGTACCGTTGCCGTTCACGCGCAGAGCCACGGCCCGGGACGTCGGAGTCACACCCTCGAGATCGCTACCACCCTTGAACTTGATGCGATCGGTCTTTTTACCCTCAGCGTCCACGGAGTGCTCGATCTCCATCTGCTTCCCGGAGCTGGCCAGGAACTGCAGATTGCCGTAGACTACCGATTCGGAAAGCACACCGGCCGGGAAGGTCGCGGCATCGGAGAAGTCCCAGGTATGGTTGGTCAGGATGGTCGTCAGTACCTCGTTGATCTTCAACGGCAGGCTGGCTGCCTGAGAATCCGTCCAGTTAAGCGAGCCCTCGGCGGCCTTGGCTACCACCGTCACCGTATAGTTGCCCGCCTTCAGAGCCGCTACCGTCGAGGCCGAAATCTCATACGTCGGCGTCTCTACGGTCTGCGTCTTGCCGTTGAAGGTCACCTCATAGGCGGCGGCATTCGGTACGGCGTTCCAGCTGACGGTCACGGCCTGCGACGTGCCCTGATCCAGCGAAGGAAGTTCCGTGGTCGTGAAGACCGGCGTCTCGAGCACCTTCGGCTCGCCGCCCGATACCACCTCGAGCGACCACTCCAGCGCCTCGAGCTCAACGGGCGAGCAGCTGCAGATGTAGATCATCGTCTCGCCCTGGATGTCGCCGAAGCCGAACTTGCTCTGCGAACCGTCGGCCGGAAGCGCATAGCGCGAACCGTTGACGATCAGCTCCATATGTTTGTTGTAGCCGGCATCCGACGGCGTGATGAGCACCGACCCCGGTACGCTCACCTTGAAGGCCAGCGCATTGTTCGTCGGCTCGTCCACGGGCGAGAAGGTCGAGGCGGCCGAGAACGAAATCGTTCCGTTCCCCGTAATGGCCATCGGAGCCTCCGCGTCGTTGACCAGGAACTGCAGGTTGCCCAGAATCCGGTTGCGGTCGATCGTCTGTGCCTCGAAGGTCTCCGGATCGGCGAAGTTCCAGACCGTAGCCTCGGTGATGGCGTTGAGCTCCGTCTGCTCCGGGATGACCGGCGCCACGGCATTCCACCAGCGCGGGTCTCCCACGCGTACCGACGCGATCTCGCCGTTCACCAGATAGAACTTGCCCCGCTCCGAAGCCTCGCACGGATCCTCCGAAAGCACCTTGCTGCCGTTGACCAGGATCAACTCCGGAGTCAGGTCCAGATTCGACGCATAGAAGAAGCCCTCCTTCTTATCCGCATTGTCGTAGTAGTTGAAGAAGTAGTTTGCTGACAGGGTCGGAACGACGGCATCCGAATAGTTCGAAATGAACGAGAAATCCTTGGAGGCCAGATATTCATTCAGAATCAGGTTGTTCGAAACCGTGAAGTTCTCCGTGGTCAGCCCCGTGGCACGCAGGCAGATCAGACCCTTGCGGTTGGTCGCCAGCGAGAAGTTCGAAATCGTGTTGTTGCTGACGGTCACCTTACCCGGGATCGTACCGCGCTGCATGAAGAGGAAGCCGCGGCCGCCGTTGTAGAACGTCGAATTGACAACCGAAACCTCATGGTAGGTACCGAACCGGAAGTCGATCGCATCACCGCCGTCTCCCGCAATGTCGTGCATGTAGAGTCCGTCGAAGGTCATCTTCTGGACATCGATGCCGTTGTCCGCCTGATCGAGCGTCTCGGCAATCACACCCTTCGTGTAGTTATATACCTCGCAGTTCTTGACCGTCAGGTTCTCGATCTTGACATTGGCCGACTCGATCGCAACAACCGATCCGCCGCCGTTGCCGTTGAGCACGAGATCCTCCAGGTGGAACGAATAGGCCGCCGTGCCGACTCCCAGTTTGGCGGCAAGGCCGATTACGGTCGGCTTCTTACCCTCGGTGGAGGTCTGACCGTAGATGGCCAGATCCTGCGTGAGCGCCGTGCTCAGAGCATTGGTCGAACCGACCGGCTCGCTCGGAGGCGTCACGTCGTAGGGGGTTTCCGTGTTGGTCAGCAGGATCCGGGTGGCGCCGTCGGTTACCAGACGCAGCAGCTCCTCGGCCGTTGCAGCCTCGGAGGCGCCCTCCGTATCGGGACGCGTCCAGACATCCTGTCCGCCGCGAACCGCACTGTTGTAGCAAACCGTAATGAAGTACTCCGTCGAGGGTTTCAGCCCCGAGATCGTCGCCTCGGCCTGTGCGATCTGATCCTCCGACAGATCCAGCCGGACAGGCTCCTCGGCCGTCGCGGCTACCGGCGTAGCCAGCAGGTGCGACACGAAGTCGTCCTGATCCCACGTCAGCGTCACCGACTCGGAGGTGCGCGCCGTAACCACCGGATTCAGCGGCGACATGATGGCGTAGGTCGTCATCGGGCCCACGATGGCCACCTTTGACGGCGCCGTGCGCTCGTTCGAACTGAAGGCCTGGACCGTTGCGTAGTATTCCTTCTCGACCTCCAGATCGAGCGTCACCGGAAGATCCGTCGGCTGGATATCACTCCGCGTCGTGACCTTCTGCGTCAGTCCTTCGTCCGAATAGACCACTACCTCGTAGGTGTCCGTCGTGCGGACATCCCACGTCAGACGGATCTGGTTGCCCGTCGTCAGGACCGATCCCATGACATTCAACGGCATCAGCGCCCGATCGAGCACCAGTTCGTCATTAATGCCGTCCGGATCGTCCGAACAGCCGCTCAGTCCTGCCGTGGCGATCAGCAGCAGGCCGGACATCCATTTGCGAAATATGCTTTTCATAATCGTTTGTTCTGTTTTGATGCGGTCAACCTGTTAATATCCGTAGTCGTTGCGGATCTGACCCTGCGAGTTGTCGACCACACTCTGGAAGATGGGCCAGTACTGACGCGTATTGGGATCCCGGTCGTAGAGGCGGTCGATCTCCGCCTGCGTAAACTTCGGACTGTCGGTCTTCGAGGCACACGGCATGTAGCGCGCTACGGCACCCTTCGAATCGGTGTAGGGAATCCACGTGTTGTCGGTCGGCGCCGTCTGCTCGTCGGGCAGCAGGCCGTACATCTCCAGCTTCGTGCCGTCCACCTTGTAGTAGATATAGCCGTCACCCTGCGAGAGGTAGCTGAAATCACCCGACCAGTTGTTCAGGTCGCTGATCTTCTGCTTCGTCTCGTCCATCTTCGTCTTGAGCAGGTTCCAGCGGATCAGGTCCGTCTTGCGCAGCATCTCGCCCACGAACTCCAGCGCACGCTCCTTGACAAGGGCTTCGAACATCGCGTCGGCCGAGCCGATCGCATTGACATACACCTGGGCCATCTGCTCGTTGCCGGCATAGGCACGCTTGCGGACCTCCAGCAGGTAATTCTTCGCGTTGTTCAGACCGCCACCGTCGACATCCGAGCACGACTCGTGGATCGCACACTCGGCCGCCATCAGATAGACGTCCGAAAGACGCATGTAGGGCGGTTTGAAGCCGTCGTCGTTACCGCCGCTGTAGGGATAGTTCTCCATCCACTCGTAGCGGTACTTGCCGAAGAACCACTGGTCGATGCCGGCCAGCTGCGGCGCGGCGGTCGAACCCGAGACGTACTCCCACTCGAAGTTCACGCAGCTCACGTCGCGGCGCGTATCCTGCTTCTCATACTCGAACCAGAAGGTGGGTACCGGACCGACATTGCCGCCACGGCTCGACGTTCCGGCCGATGCTCCGAGATACTGGTCCGTACCCGGGTGCGGAATGGCGAACGAGTAGTTCCAGCGTCCGCGGTTGTTGCCGTAGGGGAAGATCCACAGCACCTCGCGGCCCGTACCGGCCGACGTGCGGTCGAAGTTGTTCAGGTCGCGCCACAGCTGCTCGTAGTTCGGATAGAGCGACATGCCGCTGTTGCGGATCACATCCACGCAGGCGGCCAGCGCCTTCGGGTAGAGGACCTCCTTCTGCAGTTCGGAATCCGACGAGAGGCGGATCGAACCCGGATCACCCGTTCCGACGGCTCCGTCGGCCGGACGAAGCGCATAGCCCGAAGCCATCAGCGCCAGACGCGCGTAGAGTCCCTTGGCAAAGGCCCGGCTTACACGGTCGGTCGTCGTGGCATGGCCCTGACCCGGCCACGGCAGGTAGTCCCACGCCTCCTGCAGGTCGCCCAGGATCTGCTTGAAGATCACGTCGCGGCTCGTCTTCGGAATGTAGATGTCGTCGCTGATGGGCTCCGTACGGAAGGGAACGTCGCCCCACGCACGGATCAGGTCGTAGTACATCACCGCACGCAGCGTCAGCGCCTCACCCAGCAGGTAGGCCATGTCGGGGTTGTTGGCCACGTCGCCGTACTGGCGCAGGTTCTTGATGTTGAGGTTCGCCCGCTCGATGGCCGTATAGTAGGGCGAATAGGCGTCGGCACTCGAGCCCGAAGTGTTCATCTCGCCGTTGGTCGGCAGCAGGTTGTAGCCGTAGATGGCCTGACGGTTGTCGTTGGTCACCTTCTCGGTATCGTTGCTCCAGTTGTTGGCCCACTCGATGTCGGAGTTCAGACCCACGTAGGGATGGTAACGTCCGCGGTGGTTCGCCTTCTCCAGCAAGGCCTGCGTGATACCGAAGTTGCAACCTTCGGCCAACTCGTAGTTCGAGAAGACGGTCTCGGTATCGAACGACGATTTGGTCTCCGTCTCCAACAGGTCGGCGCAGGCCGTCAGTGCACCCGCTCCCGACAATACGAACATATATTTGATCAGTGTTTTCATACTCGTTTGGAAAATTTGCTTTTGAAGGTCTTTAGAAGGTCAGATTCGCACCGAAGACAACCGAACGGCTGCGCGGGTAGGCCGAATAGTCGACTCCCGGAGTCAGCGGCGTGGCACGGCGGGTATCCACCTCGGGATCGTAGCCCGAATACCCCGTCCAGCAGAAGAGATTGGCGCCCGTCACGTAGAGGCGGAACTTCTTGATGTGCAGTTTCTGCATCCACCGATCGGGAAGCGTGTAGCCCAGCGTCACGGACGACAGACGCAGGAACGACCCGTCCTCGACGGCCCAGTCCGAGAAGACGGCCGTCGACATCAGCGGCGACCACATCGTCGTCCCGGCATTCGCCTCGGCCAGCTGCGTCGGATCGGTGATCAGCTCGCCCGTCGACCAGTCGATGTTCGTCCAGCGGTTCTGCGTGGCCATCATGTCGATCAGGTTGCGGAATTTGTTATTCGTACCGCGCTCCGTGGTGAACTCGATCTTGTTGGCATTGTAGATCTGGTTGCCGTAGACCCAGTTGAAGTTGGCTGCAAAGTCGAAGCCGTAGGCATAGCCCGTCAGCGAGAAACCTCCGGTCCACTTGGGCTGTGCATTGCCGATGATCGTACGGTCGGCCGTCGTCACCTTGTTGTCCGCGCTGCCGTCGACATTCCTGAGCTTCATGGCTCCCGGACGCAGATAGGTCGTACCGATCACGGCCGAGCAGTCCACGACACCCTCCTTGAGCACCCACTTGCCGTCGACGTAGTTGAAGTCGTCGACCTCGTAGCGGCCGTCCGAAACGTAGCCGTACATCTGGCCCAGGGCGCTGCCTACCGTCACGCGGTAGTCCGTACCGACCTCATTGGCCGATACCCAGCCCGACTGCAGACCGTCGAGGAAGTCCAGACCGCCCAGATCCATCACCGTATTCTCGTTGTAGCTGGCGTTGGCCGTGAAGGTCAGACCGTAGTCCGGCTTCTCCAACAGCACGAACGTCGCAGCAAGCTCGACACCGCGGTTGCGCGTCTCGCCCAGGTTGCGGTACTGATACTCGTAGCCGCTGCCCGTCAACGGGTATTTGATCAGCAGGTCCTTCGTGTTGTTCTGGTAGACGTCCACCGAACCGTTGATCCGGCCGCGCAGGAAGCTGAAGTCCAGACCCAGGTTGTGCGAGTAGGTCGTCTCCCACGTCAGATCGGGATTGGCCATGACGATCTTGGCGTCGTCGTCCTTGGCCACGCCCCACCAGTTGTCGTACAGATACCAGTTGCTGGCATTGTCGTTTCCGGCATACTCCTGCAGCATCAGGCCCGAGGGGATGTTGTTATTACCGGCCGTACCGTAGCTGTAACGCAGCTTCAGGTTGTCGATCCAGGTGATGTCCTTCATCCACTCCTCGCCCGACAGACGCCACGACACGGCCGCCGACGGGAAATAGCCCCACTGGTTGTCCTTGGCGAACTTCGACGAACCGTCGGCCCGCATCGTCGCCGAGAACATGTACTTGCCCTTGTAGTCGTAGTTCAGACGACCGAAGAACGAGAAGAGACGGTCGTCCGGATCGTAGAAGTTGTTCACCGAACGCGTTCCCGTAGCCGAGCTCATCATCTGCCAGGCCATCATCGAGTCGTAAAACTCCGGGAAATCATAGGCCCAGGCCGTCAGCGTGTTCGAACGCGTCACGATGTACTCCTGACCCAGCAGCAGGTTGAGCGAGTGGTCCTTGTTGCCGATCACGTTCTTGAAATCGTAGCTCAGCGTATTGGTGCTGCGGATCTTGTTGCGCGTATAGTCGGTATACTGCGTGGCGGGACCCGGACGGTTCGAGTTGTAGATCAGATAGGTCGTCATGCCGTAGAAGCGGTCCTTCGTCTGGTCGTAGGTATCCAGACCCGCCTCGACGCGCAGCTTCAGATTGTCGACGATCTCCCACTGGAAGGCCGCATTGCCGTTCCAGTTCTTGCGTTCGTAGCGGCTGTCGTTGTCGGCCGTGGCGATCAGCGGGTTGACGTTGTCGCCGGCCGACGTCTCATCTTCGTCACCCGACACGGCCGTCGTGAAGGGGAACGGTCGGTACTGGATGGCGTGCTTCACACGGCCGTTGCCCGACGTCGAACCCGAATCGTTGTAGGAGTTCGAACCCGCTCCGCGCACGTTCGTATCCGAATAACGGATCGAAAAGTCGAACGAAACCTTCTTCGTCGGCTTGTAGCTGGCCTTGAAGTTGAGGTTGTTGCGCTTGAAGGTCGACCCCACCATGATGGCCCGCTCGTCGATGTGGGCATAGCCGGCCGTCCACTTGAACTTGTCGCCGCCGCCCGAGATCGAAAGGTTGTGGTTGAAGGTCGTACCCGTACGGCCGAAGGTCTGGTCGAGCCAGTCGATGCCCTGCAGGTTCTTGTAGAGGTCCATGTCGGCAAATCCGCCGAAATAGGGCTCGTAGTTGGTGGCAAGCTTGCCCTCCACCATGGCCGCCTCGTACTGGTACTGCACGAACTCGTAGGGCGTCATCGGCGTCAGCGCATCCTGGTTGGCAAACTTCTTGATGCCGTAGTAGGCGTTGTAGTTGACCGTGATGCGGCCCGATTCACCGCTCTTGGTCGTCACGATCACAACGCCGTTGGCGCCTCGCGCACCGTAGATGGCCGTCGAGAAGGCATCCTTCAGCACGTCGATCGAGGCGATCTCCGAAGCCGGGATGTCCGAGATGCTCTCCACCGGGAAGCCGTCGACGATGTAGAGCGGCGAGTTGTCCTGCGTGATCGAACCGCCGCCGCGCACGCGGATCTTGATCTCCGCATCGGGATCTCCTTCGGTAGCCGTCACCGTCACACCGGCCATGCGACCCGACAGCGCCTCGGTCACCGAGTTGACCGGCATCTGCGTCAGTGCGTCGGCACTCACCGAGGCCACCGATCCGACCACGTCACGACGCTTGACGGCCGCATAACCCACGACCACCACATCGTCCAGCGCCGTCGACTCGACCTCGAGCGTCACGTCGATCTGCGTCTTCGTGCCGATGGCCACACGCTGCGTCTTCATTCCTATATAGGAGACCACCAGTGTCTTCTTCGACGCGTCGGGGACCTGCAGGGTCCACGAACCGTCGACTCCCGAACTTGCTCCCAAAGTCGTGCCTTCTACGACCACCGAGGCTCCGATTACCGGATTGCCTGCCGAATCCTTGACCACTCCTCCGATCTTCTGGGCCATGGCCGCGGCAGCCATCCCCAGTCCCAACAGGAGCGTCAGGGCAAACTTTAGCGTAAAGTTTTTCATAAAAAAGGTTTTGGTTAATAATTAGGTTCCTATTCTTTTTTAATTTTTTTATGGAATTACCCGCTTTTCCCTATACAAAAATAGAATCCATACCCAGATTCAAATGGTAAAATTTATCACTTCTCATGGAGATTTTATCAAATAGTCCCGATCGGCCTCCAAATGGACCCGGAAGCACCTCTCCGAACAAAAAATCCTCCCCACAGGGAGGATTTTCCGTATTCGGTGACGGGATTCCACAAAGGATTTTCGCCGGAGATCCGACCTCACAACCACCCCTCACACCTCCGGTCCGGAGCTACAGCCGCCCCTTGGCACGGTCGTACTCGAGCGAGGCCCAGATGAAGGGCCCCACGCCCTTGCAGTCGTTCTCGATGACCGGCTCCGAGATGTAGTATTCGAACGTGCCGCTGCGCCGCTGCTTGCCGCCCAGTCCGGCCACCGCACAGCAGTCCGTCATCGAGATCGTGCCGTCGGCATTCTCACGGATGAAGCGGTCGACGAACTGTTCGTAGCGGTGCAGCGCTTCCTCGCGCATCTCCTCGGGCAGATAGCCCAAACGCACGGCCTTCAGCTGCGCATAGACGAACATCACCGATCCGGTTGACTCGAGGTAGTTGCCCTCGCGCCCCGGCTGGTCCAGCACCTGGTACCACATCCCCGTCTGGGGGTCGGCATACTTCGGCAGCACATCGTAGATCCGCTCCAGGATGGCCTGCATCGGACGCGTGGCATCGTTCTTGCCCAGATACTGCATCGTCTCGACGATCGCCATGGCATACCACCCCATGGCCCGGCACCAGGCGTGGGCCGACTGCCCCGAAATCGAATCGCACCAGAACATCTCGCGCGAATCGTCGTAGGCGTGGCGGTAGAGCCCCGTCGCAGGGTCCCACGTGTGCTTGCCCACCGTGACGAACTGGTTCACGATGTCGGCCACGGCATCGTCGAGCGCCGCACCGGTCAGGTGCGTCATCGCATACTCGGCATAGAAGGGTTCGGCCATGTAGAGGCCGTCGAGCCACATCTGGTGCGGATAGACCGCCTTGTGCCAGAAGCCGCCGTCGAAATTGCGCGGCTGCGCGCGCAGCTGGGCGTAGAGCGTGTCGAGCACCTGCGCGTAACGCTGCTCTCCGGTGCGGTTGTAGAGACTGAACAGCGCACGGCCCGGGCAGATGTGGTCGAGATTGTACTTCGCACGGCTGTAGGTCAGCACGCTGCCGTCGGCCTGCACGATCGTGTCGTAGTAGCGGTCGGCATAGGCGATGAAGTCCGGACGGTTCCACGCCTCGCCCGCATCGCGGATGGCCAGCAGTTCGAGCCCCGTCGTATAGTTCCACTTCACCTTGCCGGCCGGAATGCCGTCGAGCATCGCGGGCGAAGGGTTGCGCGCAATCTCGCTCTCGGCCATCCGGACGGCCAGCGACACCGGCGAATCGTACAGCGCTCCCGATCCCGAGGAGCAGGCGGCCATCCCCAGGACAGCCACGGCAATCAACAGTCGTTTCATGATTTTCTGGTCTCTTTTTTGGTCTCTTTATCCTGATTCTGCTTCAAATGGTTCGTCTTGAGGAACTCGGCCGGCGACATGTGGTACTGTTCGCGGAAGCAGCGGCTGAAGTAGCCCGGATCCGAGAAGCCCACCTTGTAGGCCACCTCCGATACGGAGAACTGCCCCGTGCGCAGCAGCATCTGTGCCTTGGTGATGCGGTACTCCTTGATCAGTTCGACGGGCGACTTGCCCGTGAGGCTCTTCAGCTTGTTGTACATCGTCGTGCGCCCCACGCCCAGGTGCGAGGCCAGCTGGTCGATCGTCAGTTCGGAATTCTCGATGTTCTCCCCGAGCCACGACATCACATCCCGCAGGAACTCCTCGTCGCGGTCCGTAACGACCACATCCTCAACCGCCAGCTCGACCACCTTGTTGCGGGCCGACTGCGTCGAGAAGCGTTCGAACAGCGTCCGCCGCTGCGTAAGCAGGTTGTCGATGCGCGCCAGCAGCAGCTCGATGCTGAACGGCTTGGTGATGTAGCCGTCGGCGCCGAACTCCATGGCCTTCACCCGGTCGTCGGGCGAGTGGCGCGCCGTGAGCATGATGATCGGCAGGTGGCTCATCGTGAAGTCGTGGCGCACCTTGTCGATCAGTTCGATGCCGTCCATGCGGGGCATCATCAGGTCCGTGACGATGATGTCGGGCTGTTCGCTGCGGATCTTCTCGAGCGCCTCGACGCCGTCGTCGGCCTCCACGACGTGGTACGTGTCGATCAGGCTGTTGTACATGAAGATCCGCAGCTCGCGGTTGTCCTCCACGAGCAGGATCTTCTGTGCATCCTTCGGCGGCCGTACGTCCGTGCGGCGCTGGCTGTCGGCCGACGTGTAGTCGCTCACCATGTAATTGTTGCGATGGCTGTGTCCGTGGCCGTCGGCCTCGCTGCCCGCCTGCGAGAAGTCGATCTGCTCCATGCCGAAGTGGGCGTTGCCCAGCCGCAACCGCACGGTGAAGGCCGCACCTTCGCCCGGACGGCTCTCCACCGAGATCTCGCCGTGGTGCAGTTCGACGATGTCGCGGCACAACGACAGGCCAATGCCCGACCCCTTCATCGATCGGTCGACGGCCCGCGATGCCTGCGCAAAGCGTTCGAAGATCTGCTCCTGCTTGTCCTTCGGGATGCCGATGCCCGTGTCGCGCACGGTCAGCAGCACCCGCTCCTCGGCCTCGCGCAGCGAGAGAATCACCTCGATGCGACCGCCGTCGGGCGTGAACTTCATGGCGTTGGACAGCAGGTTGTAGACGACGCTCTCCATGCGTTCCGGGTCGACCCACACCAGCACCGAGCGGCTCGAGACCGTGAACAGCAGCTCGATCCGCCGCTCGGAGGCCATCTCGCGGAAGTCATCCAGCGCATCCTCCACGAGCGGCACCAGATCCACGCGCGAGATCTTCAACTCCATCTTGTTCTTGACGATCTTGCGGAAATCCAGCAGCTGGTTGATCAGCGTCAGCATGCGTTTGGCGTTGCGGTGGGCCAGCGTGAGGCTCGTCTCGCCGCGCGGCGAGAGCTGGTCGTGCTTGCGCACATCCTCGATGCCGCCCAGAATGAGCGTCAGCGGGGTGCGCAGCTCGTGCGAGATGTTCGTGAAGAAGCGCAGCTTCAGATCCGTCATGTTCTGCTCGACGCTCGCCTCGCGGCGGATCCGCATCACGGAGGCGGCAATGCGGAAGGCGATGACCAGCACCGCCAGCACCGCCAGCACGTAGAGCGTCTTGGCCCACCACGTCAGCCACAGCGGAGGCAGCACCTCGATCTCGATCGAGATCCCCTCGTCGGCCGTATCGGCGTTGCCGACGAAGGCCTTGACATGGAAACGGTATTTGCCGATCGGCACGTTGGAGTACGACGCGCGGTTGATCGTTCCCGAGATGTTCCAGTCCTGGTCGTACCCCTCGAGGCGGTACATGTAGCCCACCTCGTGCTGGATCGAGAAGTTCAGCGTGGCGAACTCCACGCGGAAATTCGAGAAGTTGTAGGGTAAAACCACCCGGCCGGCCTCCGGGACGGCTACTTCGAGCGGAGCGTCCTTGCCGACCCGCGCCGGTTTGTTGCGCACGTCGAAACCCGTGAAACGCAGCCGGTAGTCGATCTTCTCGGAGAGCATCTCCCCGGGGCTGAAGCGGTAGAGCTGACGCCCGCCGGCGAAGTAGACGTCGCCCAGCGGCGAGGTGAGCGCCGTGGCCTCGCTGAAGATCTCGTTGCGGTGTTCGTCGTAGACGTAGTAGTTCGAGAAGAGGTGGCGCGAGGGGTCGAAGCGCGAGACGGCGTTGTGGGTCGAGACCCAGATGTCACCCCGCCGGTCCTCGGTCAGCGCCATGCAGATGTTGCTGGCCAGACCGTACGAACGGTCGTAGCAGTGGAAGTGCGGAAGCCCCACGCTGTCGTAACCCGTGATGAGGTTCAGTCCGCCGCCGAAGGTCGCCAGCCAGATCCGCCCCTTCGAATCCTTGAGCATGTGGATGATGTCGTTGTTGCCCAGCGAGGTCGTGTCGCCCGGGATCTTCTGCATCAGGCGGAAGCGCATCTCGCGCGGCGGCAGACTCGGATCGAAGAGCAGCAGTCCGTCGACCGTCGCGGCGAACATCCGCTCCGCACCGTCGCACAGCAGCCACCGCACGCGCCCCGCCTCGTCGAGCGGATAGTGCGACAACTGGTTCCCGGCGTGGATGAAGCGGCTCCCGGCAGGATCCTCCAGCAGGTTGATGCCGCCGCCGTAGGTGGCCACCCAGATCCGCCCCCGCGTATCGATCTCGACGCAGTAGATCTGGTCATCGCTCAGCGAATAGGCCTCCGCGTCGGAGTGGGTGAAGTGCGTCACCGCATAGTCATCCGTTCCCTTCGGCGTCAGCCGGTAGAGGCCTTCGCCCTTGGTACCCACCCAGATACGCCCTTCGGCATCCTCCCTGAGCGCATAGATCATGCCCGTGCCGGCTCCCTGCTGCGGCAGCGTGTAGACCGGGCGGTTCGAGGCGTCGAAGGCCGTCAGTTCGCCGTCGCGCGTCCCGACCCACATCCGTCCCCGGCGGTCGGTCATCAGCGCGCGGATCTCCCCCGACAACGGATTCGACGACTTGGCGTCGAGCGTCAGTACATCGGCCGGCTGCTGCAGCAGCACCGCCTTGCGCAGTCCCCGTTCGTTGTAGGTCGACAGCCACAGCACGTTGTCGTGCACGTCGAAACGCACCACGGCATTGGTCATCCGGCAGTCGGGCTGCTCCGGATCGTTGTAGAAGGGTTCGATGCGGTCGTTCTTGCGGTCGTAGTAGCCGAAGCCCCAATTGTTCATCTTGATCCACAGCCGGCCGCCGCTCTCGGCGATCTTCGGAATCGTATCCAGGTAGTAGGAGACCGTATAGGGCTTCTGCTCGAAGTGTTTGTAGTCGTCCGATGCGGGGTTGTAGCGCGTGATGCCCGTCTCGGGGGTGGTCACCCAGACGATACCGTGCGAATCGGTGGCCAGGGCCCGGATCCGTCGCGGGCGGTGGCCCTTCGGATCGAGCCGCTCGAGACGGTCGCCGCCCACGCGGTAGAGTTCACCCGTGCGGCTGCCGGCGTAGATGCGCTGGCGCACCGTGTCGGCCGTGATGGCCGTCAGCGGCGAACTGCCGCCGCCGAGGCGTTCGATCCCCGTACCGTCGATCCCGCAACGGACGATCTCCGAGGGCATCAGGCAGTAGACGTGCGTCGAATCGGCCGCAAAGTCGAATCCCGGAGCCTCGGACTGGCAGAGGACCCGCAGCGTATCCGCATCGGCTGGGAGGTAATGCAGCCCGCCCCCGGAGGAGGCCAGCCACGTACCGCCCCGGGCATCGAGATAGAGTGCCGTGACGTCGCCGCCCAGCTCGTCGCACGTATGGAAGGCCGTCACGCGAACCGGCGACTCGTCGGCCGCATCCTCGAAGCGGATCGCCCCGACGCCGGCCACGGCCACCCACGTGCCGCCCCGCCGGTCGTGACGGCAGAAAAGCGTCCGGTAGTGGTTCGAATCGAGACCGTCGATCAGCGACACCACATCCTCGAACTGCTCCGTA
Source organism: Alistipes megaguti (assembly GCF_900604385.1). Taxonomy (NCBI): domain Bacteria; kingdom Pseudomonadati; phylum Bacteroidota; class Bacteroidia; order Bacteroidales; family Rikenellaceae; genus Alistipes; species Alistipes megaguti. The sequence continues at coordinate 3,229,424 of NZ_LR027382.1, forward strand.
TAGCGGTTCAGGCGATAGACGTGCAGGTTGTAGGTCGTGAACCAGAGGTGGCCGTTCGCATCCTCGCTCACCGAAATGAAGCGGTGGTGGGCCAGCGGCGAGAAGTCGCCCGGCGTGGTGCTGAAGTTCTTGAACGTATAACCGTCGAAACGGCTCACGCCGTACCACGTGCAGATCCATACGAAGCCCCGCGAATCGGTATAGATGTCGGCGATGCGGTCGTGGGTCATGCCGTCAAGCGTCGAGTAGGTACGGAAAAGACTCTGCGGTGGCGCCGCCGCAAAAAGAGACGGGATGGCAGCGGCAACCGCCAGCAACAGAGTAACAAGAAGTCGTTTCATGGTCGGTAGTCAGCCCCTTCGGGGAGGTGTCGCCCCGGTCGGGAATATCGGTTTCAGAGGGTTCACGGGTCACTTTGCCCGCGAATCCGAAGCTAAATGTACAAAAAAATCCGGTCTTTTCCAACCTCAGCGGTCGAAATCGGCGATAGCCTGCCGGGCTTCGCGTGCGGAGAGCTGCCGCGACCATCCGACGCGCGCCTTCGGGGCGGCACCGGGCCCCTCGCAGGCATACTCGCCGTAACGGACCGTACGGCGGGCGCGGGGTTTGTCCCAGTCGTGCCACCCTTCGGGGCGGATATGACCGCCGAGCCAGCATCGGAGGAAGAGCGTCTGCGCATAGTCGCGCCACGGACGCCCCAGCCAGCAGGAAGTCACCCCCTCGTCGGCCGTCAGGCGGCACTCCTCGAAGATCATCCCGCAACGCTGCCCGCGGCAGGTCGAGGCGGCCGTCACGTAGGAGTCGGCCTTCGAACGGATCTCGCACCGCCGGAACAGCGCCGCCGCCGAGCCGAAGATGAAGTCGGTCGTCCCCTCGATGTAGCACCCTTCGAAGCGGATACGGGCATTCTCCGCCACGCGTTCGCCGTCGCGGTTGCCCACGCCGTAGAGGTAGAGCGTATCCTGATTGCCCAGGAAACGGCAGCCGATGAAGCGGAGGTTCGTGGCCAGGCACTGCACCGCCACGGCCTGCCCGACGCGTCCGGCCGTGTTCTCGAAGGTCATGTGGCGCACCGTCCACCCCTCACCGCCAAAGTAGACGGTCGAGGAGCCCGACGTCCCGAGCCGATGGCCCGTCGGGCCCGTTTCGGAGGCATGGTCGTCCCACGAGACCGTCACGGCGCCGCGTCCCGTAAGGGCCACCAATCGTTTGGTGGCCGGAATGGAGATCTTCTCCCGATAGACCCCTTCACAGACGACAATACGCGTCGTGTCGCGGCCGAAGTCCGGAACGGCGGCCACGGCCTCCGTCAGGGTGAAAAAGTCCCCCGAACCATCCCGGGCCACCGTAAAATCCGACCCGACAAGGTGCCGGCCCAGCTCCGGAAGCGTGGCGGGCAGCTGTGCGGCAATCAGCCGCGCCACGGTCCGCGCCCCGCGGACGTTGAGATGCGTATTGTCCTCACGACCGTCGGGCCACCGCGGACAGGTGCCCGCCTCGACCCACACGAAAAAGTTCCGCGAAGCCGCGTCGCCCAGCCCCTCGATCCACGTGCGGGTCAGCCGCTCGGCGTCGATCAGCGGCGTGTGCTCTTCGGCCGCTGTGCGGCGTGCGGCATCGAGGTAGGCGCCGTGCGTATCGTCGAGCCGTCCGTCGGTGAAGTGGCGCCGCACCACCGAGGTCAGCACCACCGGCCGGGCTCCCCGTTCGCGCGCCTCGCGGATGTAGCGCCGCAGATTCTCCGCATACGCCTCGGGCAGGGCATAACGGGTCGAGTCGTTCTGTTTCTGATCGTTGTGGCCGAACTGGATGAAGAGGTAGTCCCCCTCGCGCAGATCGGACAGCACCTCGGTCCAGTGTCCCTCATCGCGAAACGACTTGGTCGAGCGGCCGTTCAGCGCATGGTTCAGCACCTCGACCCCCTCGTCGAAGAGCGGCTCGAACATCTGCCCCCAGCCCCGTTCGGGATTCTCCCCGGCGAGATCCTTCGTCGCACAGGTCGAGTCGCCGATCAGGTGGATGCGCAACGGCGCCGCCGACGTCGTCAAAGCCGCCAGCACCCCTATCAACATCAAAAGTCGTTTCATCCGTTCGTCCGTTTTCGGTCCCGGGGGACAAGATTCGGGTGCGGACCTCCGCACCCGAATCCCGTACGACCGTCATCGTATCCAATCAATTGAGCACCGTATAGTTGCCACCCTCGACCTGGGCCTTGGTGATGTCGCGCACCAGGTAGTGGAGATAGACCTCCAGATTGGTATAGAGTCCCTGCGGATCGAGCGTCTTCGCCTTGCCGTCCGCAGCGTTGTTCTTGTCCAGACCGAAGAGCTCCTCATAGTAGTCGGGGATGCCGTCGCCGTCGCTGTCCGTGGCGGCACGGGCGATCTGCTCGTCGGTAGCCGTCAGCTCGGGCCATCCGTCCACGGCCGACTGCGTGTCGATGATACCGCCCGTCGAGCCGTTGCCGCCGTCGTTGATCGTCGCACCGCCCGACCGCGCATCGTTCACCGCACGCTGATCCACCGCATCGCGGCTCAGCGAAGCGCCGCCGTAGGAGAGAATGGCATCGAACGCTTCCCGGGCACTGTGCGTGGTCGTATAGCAGGAGCGGCCGTCCGACGTAATGGAAAGTGCAGCCGGCTGGCGGAACGTCCCGGTGGCATCCTTTGCGTAGGTGTCAAACGACTTCTTGTCCTTGTCGTAGATGCCCGTGTAGTTGTCCGTCGAGAAGGCGGCCTGCGAACCGTCACGCTTCAGGTAGAGGTTGCCGTCGGCGTAGATCCGCGGCATGATCTCCTCGTAGCTGTAGCCGTACGAAGCGCAACTGCTGCAGCTGTTGCCGTAGGCCGCGAAGAAGTACTTGTTGCTCTTCGACGCGGGACCCTCCTTGTAGTAGTTGTTCACCATGTTGAGCCAGCACAGCTCGCCGCCGTAGCAGCTCTCGCTCTGGCCCCAGTTGTAGATCGCGTTGTTGCGGAAGTCGACGTGACCGTGGTACTGCTCGATGATCGAGGCGTTGTTCTTGTCGTAGACGTACGGGTGGTCGAAACGCGGGTTGCGGCTCACGTGGTGGGCCAGCAGATTGTGGTGGAACGAGGCGTCCTTGCCGCCCCAGATGCCGCCGTAGCCATGTTCGCCCTTCGCGTGAACCGAGTTGCAGAGGCTTTCGGAGATGATGCACCACTGCATCGTGAAGTTGCGGTTGGCGTAGAGCGACGCACACTCGTCCGTGCACCACGACATCGAGCAGTGGTCGATCACGATGTTGGCGTGGTAGCGGCCGCCCAGCGCATCGTCCTCGGTCTTGGTCGTATCGCCCATGCGGAAGCGCAGGTAGCGGATGATGATGTTGTCGCCCTGCAGCTCGACCGTATAGTTGCGGATGCAGATGCCGTCGCCCGGGGCCGTCTGCCCGGCGATGGTCAGATTACTGCTCGTGATCTTGAGCTTCGAGTTCAGGGCGATGGTGCCGGCCACGTCGAAGACGATCGTGCGGTTCGACTTGCTCACCGCGTCACGGAACGACCCCGCACCGCTGTCGTTGAGGTTCGTCACGTGGTAGACCTCGCCGCCGCGGCCGCCCGTCGCGTACATGCCGCCGCCCTCGGCTCCCGGGAAGGCGCGCACCACGCCGTCGTTCTCGTTGGCCAGCGGAAGGCCGAACATCGAACCGTCGCCCGGCTGCGTATCGTCCGGTTCGTCGGGATCGGGCTCCGGGCCCTCACTCGTGAAGGAGACGAACTCCGAGAAGGGCGAATCCTGCCACTCGCTGGTCCCGACGGGCGATGTCGCCCGCACACGCACCCGGTAGCTTTCGCCCTCGGTCAGTTCGAAATCATGCGACGTGTAACGCGTCGTGGCCGTCTCTGCAGGCGACGCCGCCTCGCCGCGGTAGAATTCGTAGGTATAGCGCACGTTGGTGACCTGCTCGGAGAGGCTCCACTGCACGTTGGCCGTCAGCTCCTTCACCGTTACGCTCACCGTCGGGACCGGCAATACCCGGCCCCCGCCATCGAGCGTCTCTTCGGCGGAGTTGCTGCTGCAGGCCCCCACGCAGAACAGGACACTCAGTCCCAAATAGGAAAAGAAACGATTCATAGTTCGATTATCGGTTTTGTTTTACGTTTTATCGGTTAATGGCCACCTGCCCGGCGGAAGTCTCCGAAAGGGAGGCGTTGGACGCCGCAATGTGCGGCGAACGGATCTCCACGTCGCGGTTGCGGCTGCCCGTGACCTGCAGCGCCGTCGGAAGCCCCGCGGGGCAGGTGAAATTCTCGACGCGGAGGCTCTTCACGTTGTTGAGCATCAGCGCCGGGCCCTCCTCGGGGATGATCTGCACGTCGCGCAGCACAACGTCCGTCGACTCGTTGATCCGGGCGCCCGTCCGGGCGTAGATATGCGTATTCTCGACCGTCACGTGTTCGACGTTCATCTCCGGAAGACCGTTGAAGTACATCGCACGGCGCGCCCCGCGGCACCAGACGTTCCGGATGTGGATGTTGCGGAAGGCCGGCGTCGTCTCGTCGACGGGTTTCGGCTCGAGATCCGCGGCTGCGGCCGATCCGCCCTCGGCTAAAGCCTCCGAGGCCGACTTGCCCCCGTAGAAGAGGTCGAACAGCAGCGGCTCCTGCAAGATGTTGTTCATCGTGATATCCTCGATCCAGATGTTCTCGACCACCCCGCCGCGGCCGCGCGTCGACTTGAAGCGCAGTCCGACATCCGTACCCGAGAAGATGCAGTCGGAAACCAGCACGTTACGCACGCCGCCCGACATCTCGCTCCCGACGACAAAACCGCCGTGACCGTGGAAGACAATGCAGTCCGAGACCAGGATGTTCTCGCACGGAATGCCGCGCCGACGTCCCGCCTCGTCCTTGCCGCTCTTGATGCAGATGCCGTCGTCACCCACGTCGAAACGCGAGGAGGTCACCACAACGTTGCGGCACGACTCGATGTCGATGCCGTCGCTGTTCTGTGCGTAGTCCGGGCAGCGAACCGTGATATTGTGGACCGTCAGGTTGGTGCACATGGCCGGATGGATGTTCCAGCAGGGGGAGTTCTGGAACGTAACCCCCTCAAGCAGCACGTTTTCGCAGTGGTGCAGCGAGACCATCACCGGACGCAGGAAGTCGTGCATCCGCTCGAAATCCTCGCGCGTGGTGGCCCACGTCGAGACGTTCTGGTCGGCCCCCGACGTGGCGCCGAACTTGTAACTCTCGGAGGGATACCATGTCTTGCCGTCGTCGGAGAGAACGCCCCCCGAGGCCAGTTTGGCCTTCCATTCGCGGTCGGTGAGCTTGTCGCGCTTGACGGCCCGCCAGGCATCGCCGTTGCCGTCGATCACCCCGCGGCCCGTGATGGCGACATCCTTCGCCCCGCACGCCGAGAGCGGCGACTGGCACCGCAGCGTATTGAGCCCCTCGAAGGTGGTCTCCACGAGCGGATAGTGCGCGGGATCGTTGTCGAAGACGATCAGGGCATTCTGTTCGAGATGCAGTTCGATATGATCCTTCAGGACGATGGGGCCCGTGTACCAGACCCCCTCGGGGACCGTTACGCGGCCGCCGCCCTGCGCCGCCAGCGAATCGATGGCCGCGGCAAAGGCCGTCGTGTTGAGGGTGTGGCCGTCGCCCACCGCCCCGAAATCAACGATACTGACCGCACGCGCCGGAATCTGCGGCCGGGGGACTGCCGGCATCTCGAAGGGCAGCGCCTCCGGACTCTCGGCCGACGCCCGTTGCGACGAGCATCCCGCACCCGCCGACATCGCCGCGGCGAGCAGACAGATCGTTACATCCTTGAAGTTCATAAAGCAGGTAGTTTTATTCTGTATACTTGAAAATTTGCAAATCGGCCCTTTTCAGGTATACAAAAGTACACATACACCGCCGATCGAACCGGGAATTTTTGACGTAAACGATGTACTTTTATTCAAATCTACGGCAAAATTACCGCACACGTTCCACCGCGACGGGTTTGCGCGCCTCGGCAACCGAGGCCTCCAGCCGGCGGAGGCACTCCTCGTCGCTCAGCCCGTCGAACCACTCGCTCCGCCGCCAGCACATCCCCATGGCATAGTCGATCCGCCCCTGCGCGTCGGGCGTCAGCTGGAAGAGGCAGCTCGTCCGGTCGTCCTGCCCCGAGACGATCTGCGCGGCCGGTAACGCCACGGCCAGTCCGACGCTCTCGCGCTCCCACTTGAGCGTGTCGTTCTCCGGGAAGTCGCGTCCCCAGGCGGCCACCCAATCCTCGCCGCGCTCGACACGGTGCTCGGCCATCTTCATCACGCCTGTCGTGAAGAGCAGCCCCCTGAAGTCGCCCTCGATGCGGTTCTCGACCTGCACCTCACCGTGGCCCGCATAGAGGATATAGCGCGACGTCATGGCGATCTCGCGGTCGCAGTAGCGCCACCCCTCGACGCGCATCTCCACGACCGTGCGCACGGGGCCCCGGGCCAGGATCCGCGCCTCGCGCCGGGCGAAATCCGTAATGTGGATCATCTTCCGCTTCGAGGCGTCCCACCCCTTGAGCGTCCCGACCCCCACCGAGCCGAAGACCCGCAGATTGTCGTAACCCGATCCGGCGGCCATCTGCTCCGCAGTCGGATACCACATCGTCTCGGCCAGTTCGAGCCGCGGGTGTTTCTTGCCATAGGTGTCGATCGTCTGCTTCTTGTCGAAGTAGATGCGGTAGGCGGCATACTCCGACTCAAAGGCCGGGCCGTGGTGGTGCAGCTTGTGATACATGTCGTCACGCGTCGAGCTGACCGTATCGGCGGCCTGCAGCGTCTTGTCGGGCTGCTTCAACCACATCTGGGCGTGGACACGGCTCGGGTAGCCGTGCCGCGCGGGGCGTGACGAATAGGTCACGCGGAACTCCCGGCTGCCGGAGATATCCGCCACGAAGGCCAGTTCGCCCAGCGGTCGGTCCAGCTGCACGGGGATGGTCTCCCCGTCGGAGGTGACCGTGGCGCTCACGGCCCAGTCCGGGATGTCGCGGATGACCACCGGACAGTCGCGCCGCTGGTCGGAGGTCGTCACCCGATAGCGGGCTTTCAGCGTTCGGGCGGTCAGGGGGCCGGACACGCAGCCCAGCAGAAGCATCAACAGCAGAATTCGTCTCATATCATTTCAGTTTTCGGATTATTCCAAGGTTTTGAGCAGCCGCTCCAGCCCCCCGCGACTGCGCAGCGCTCCCGCGGGAAGTCCGTCGGCAAAACTCTGCAGCGCCCGCTCGGGGAGCAGCTCCACGCGGCTCTCATCCACGGCCGTGAGGTCAAGCCCCAGCGTCTCGGCCAAAAAGGCGTAGACCGCCCGGCGCTTGTTGACGCCGTAGTCGTGCCGCTCGTCGGGAAGATGGACGTTACGGATCTTCGCCTCCGCACCGTAGAAGCCCCAGATGCGCTGCAGGAAGGGATATTCGAGCCGGGGATAGGTCGCCGTCCAGTCGCCGCCGTCGCTCACCACAAGCGTCGGGCGCGGAGCCATCACCGCAGCCAGCAGTTCGGGCATACAACTCCCACCGCCGGCCAGCGTCACCGGGCGACGGCTCTCGCACGGACAACCGCCGTCGAAGTGCGACACCAGATGCACGACCGGCGCCAGCACCGCAAAGCGGCCGTCGCACAGCGCCAGCAGCAGCGCGTGGGTCGCCCCGCCCGAACCGCCCGTCGAGGCCAGGCGCGTTGTGTCGATATCGCGGCGCGAAGCGATCATCCACTCGGTGACCGCCACCGACCACAGCACCTGGATCTGCATGGCATAGTCTGCCGTGTGGGCCTCGCGCCCCACCTGCCGTTCGGAATCGCCCCAGCCGAAGATGTCCATGTCGACGGCTACGGCTCCCATGCGGGCAAAGGTAGCCATACGCATCTGCTGGTCGCGGCGGTAGCGGCCGCCCTCCCAGTGGCCGGCCGGCGAGACGATGAGCGGGTGGCGTCCCCCGGTGAGGGGCTCGTAGATCGTGCCGCAGACGTAGAGCCCCGGCAGCGTCTCGAGGGCGTAGTTGCGCGTCGCGTAGCCGTCGTGGCGGATGCGGCGCCCGAGGCGGATATCGGGATCGGCCGTCAGCGCCCGCCGGAAAGGTTCGAGTCCGAGCGCCGCGCGGGCCTCGGTCAGCAGCTGTCCGCGGCGCTGCTCCCACGATGCGCGGTCGTCGCAGAGCGATGAAAGCCAGGCGAGCAGCTTCTCGCCGTCGGCAGGCGTACGGCGGTAGTATTCGTAGGGTTGGATCGTGATGCGGGGCGAGGCGTCGTCCGGCTCGGCACGGCGCCACACCAGATCGGTCGCGCGGAGCAGATTGTCCAGACTTTCGTCCAACGAATAGGGGCGACAGCGGAATGCCGCATACGAAATCCGCACCGTATCGGGATCGAAGCGTTTGCAGGAGATACGGGCTCCGAAGCGGGATTCGAGCATCGGGAGCAGTTGTGTGAGCGGCTGCGGTGCGAACGGATCGGGTTCGGAGGCCTGCACGGCCGGTACAGCGAACGTCATGCACAGACAAAAAAGGAGGATTCGCAGCATCGGAAGAATTGGTTTCGGGGTTGGTTGCAAGGCAAAATTAGGAATTTTCGCCCACTTTATTTTGTATTTCCACAAAAAGATTCTATATTTGCACACCCTTTCGGAGCAAAAGCTCCGTGAGCGTTGCCCGGAGAGATGGGTGAGTGGCTGAAACCACCGGTTTGCTAAACCGACGTACGGGGCAACCCGTACCACGAGTTCGAATCTCGTTCTCTCCGCCAAGAAAAAACGCAAAAGATTGCAAATCCCTGTAAATCACGAATTTACAGGGATTTTTATTTGGACCGGAATGCAGAAAAAGGCATCGAAAAGCGGGTTACCTGTGGCCTATTCGGTGTACTTTTTCCCGGGCCGAAAAAGTACACCGAATTGCTCGTAACAGATTGGTTTGCACCTGTTTGCAGCGGTCTTCCTCTTGACATGAGACACTTGGGAAACTAATTTTGTAACCCTTAATTCGGTGTACTTATGGAAAGGACAACATTCGGACTGTTGTTTTACATTCGGCGGGACAAGACCAACAAAAAAGGCGAAGCTCCCGTGTTTATGCGTCTGACAATCAACGGAGAACGCGCTGACGCTTCGATCAAGCGCTTCATCGAGCCGCACGCCTGGAACTCGGCAAAAGGAAAAGCCAACGAAAAAAGCCGCGGCGGAAAGGATTTGAACCTGTACCTGGACGCCATTTCCGCCAACATTCTGCGAATTCAAAGAGACCTCGAGCTCGACAAGAAAGAGGTGTCTGCCCAGATCATACTGAACCGCTATCTGGGCAAGGCGCAGTCGGACCGTCACACGCTGATGGAGGTCTTTCGTGCCCACAACGAAAAGTGCAGGGAGCTGTCGGGCATCAGTCTCGCTCCGGCAACGGTGATCCGCTACGAAACCACGCTGCGGCTGACCGAGGAGTTTCTGCAAAAGAGCTATCAAAAAGAGGACTGCTATCTGGATGAGGTCACGAATCAGTTTATCGAAGACTTCGAGTTTTTTCTCAAGACCGTCCGGCGGTGCTGCCACAACACGACTTCGAAGTACCTCATGAACTTCAAGAAGATTGTCCGCATTGCGCTGGCCAAAGGTTGGATGAAGAAGGATCCCTTCGCCCAGGTTCATTTCCATTTCGAGCCGGTCGAACGCGAGTTTCTCGAGAAACAGGAGCTGAAGGTGCTGCTCAACAAGGAGATCACCATCACGCGACTGGCGCAGGTCCGCGACATCTTCTGTTTCTGCTGTCTGACGGGGCTGGCCTTTATGGACGTGCAACAGCTCAAACCCGAGCATCTGGTGGCGGACATCCACGGCAAGATCTGGATCCGCAAGGCGCGGCAGAAGACCAAGAACATGTGCAACATCCCGCTGCTCGACGAGGCGCAAAAGATTATCGACCGCTACAGGGACCACCCCTACTGCCAGACGCACGGCGTGCTGCTCCCCGTATGCAGCAACCAGAAGATGAACTCCTACCTGAAGGAGTTGGCCGACATCTGCGGCATCCGCAAGAATCTCTCGACGCATTGCGCGCGCCACACCTATGCAGTCCTGCAGTTGGCGAATGGAACTGATATCTACACCGTAAGCAAAATGCTGGGAAAAGCCAAGCAAACCGTCTATACGCTTTCCCGTTTAGGCGAAATCCCCAGCTGTCGTCAAGGACGCAAAGCCTATTTCTACAAGGACGAATTGCTGGCATGGATCAACAACAGCAAAATCAAGCCGGCTCAGGAGATCAAAAAGAATGCGGAACGAGCGATTTATTGGGGAACCCGGCACGGTCGTCAGCATAATACTCTTTCCTGAAAGATTCACCCCCTGCCACGCCATGGCAGGGGGGGGGAGATCATTAAAATCCAGTTATTTTGACAGGCTCCTTCTTCAATCGAGTTCGTAGCGAACAACCTCCGGCAATCAATAAAACTGCGATACCGGATAAATTCCGTTGGGATAGCTCGTCTTGCCGGCAATATTTTGTACGAGTTTCGGCTCATCACCGCTGATGTCGTACACCAGGATATTTCCCGGAGAGACCACATTCTCAGCATACTCCTGCGATACAGCAACGTAGAGATACTGTTTTTCCGGATCGGCCGCCACATTGCAGTTGAGATACCGTGCCGTGGGTTCGTCGGCCGTCGTGTCGATGTATGCCGCCTCCGATTTCCATGTTTTGATCGAGGTGCGGCCGACGGTCGTCGAACCAGCAGCATGGTAGATATGATCTCCGCATAACGTAATGCCCGGAGAGTTCCTGAACTCGGCTGAGATTTCGGAACCGATAGCTTTCGTCTGAGTGATCGTCCAAGTGTCGAGATCAATAAAGTGCAGAAAATTTGAACCCTCACCCAAGCGTCCGCAGGTCCCTACGATCAATTCATGATCCCCGTTTTTGCAGATTCCACTGATGAAATCGCCTTTCGGCAATTCCAGCTCACGGTTTACCTCATCTTTTCCCTTGACAAACTCCAGAAGCTTCGTCGATGTCCAAAAACCGCTCGCACACGAATAAAGCCTATCTCCGATAACCGCCATACCGCGTGTCGAAACAATCGCTTCGAGGTTGTGTACCGGACTTCCCTGATTGGCAAGAGCATACGATCCCTTGACAATGACGTTCTCCCCGGTTTTACTATTGAAGCGAAACAGCCCTTGCTCATCTGAAAAATAGATGTTTTCCTCATCCATCACTACAATATTTTTCAGCGACATTACCTGCATATATTCAGATTCTCCATTTGTCTCGGGAGGTCGAGGGAATTGAAGCTGGTCGCATGTGAAGACTTTTTCTTTCTTCAAGGTTACGGCATCGGCAATGATCAGTGCGCCGTCTCCGACAGGCAGGTCATCAAAATGAAGCTGATCATCACAAAGAATGTACAGTTTGCCATCGCACATATAAAGATCTGCAGCATCGTTGCCGAGTTCCGTTCCGTTCACGCGTTTGTAAACATCCTCCTCGACCGTTCCGTCGGGAGCGATATAAGTCAGCGATCCGTTCTCGTTAGGACGTGAACCTCCATTCAAAATCAGTACGCCGTCGGGATCGGCATATCCGCCGAGTGTTTTCCCCGGTTCACTACCTCCGCCATTTCCGCCGGAACCTTCCGGGCCATCTTTACCCGAATCTTCCGAACAGGCTGTCCACAGCATCATGCAGGATATTGCGGGCAACAGATAATAAAATATTCGTTTCATCATCTAAAATATTTTACGGATTTATTTGTCGGCCGGAAAGAATGTTCCGGCCGGGAAGTTAGTATAATCTTCATATGTCTGCACTGGTTCGCCCGAGGAGGGATCGACTACCCAGATGTGGTTCGTCGTGTAAAACGGGCCCACGCCTTTGATGGTATTGACATAGAGGTTGCCTGTCGCAGGATGTACAGCCAGACCGTTGTAAAGCCTTTTGGCATCGTCGTCGCCAAATCCCGTGATGTCCGCAAACCTCGCCGCACTCGGCTTTTTGACCGTTACCGTACCTCCCTGATCGTCGGGGTCTTCCTGAATCACGGAGAAATCCAGATGGTAGATCGTCGTACCCTCGGCATAGTAGAAATCGTCTCCGTGAGTGGCGAATGCTACGCCCGATGCCCCGATATCCTTGAGTTTCGCTGCTCCGACACGACGCTGTTCAATTCCATTGGGATCGGCAGGATCGACTTTCCCGATAGCCAGGTTTCCCAATCCGAACGAAAAGAGCCAGAGTTTACCGTCGTCGGAACTCCGGATACCGTAGACATTGCTCAGGTCGTACTTCGGGACATAGGGCAATTTGATTTTGGTGATCCCGTCCTTTTCCGGGCCGATTTCCCACAGATACGTCCCTAGCATAGAGGCCTTATATGAGTAGATTTTGCCGTTCAATACGGCAAACGGAGTTTGTAGGGCACCATCCGAGCCTTCGATCTTCGTCAGCGTCGGATTTTCCTTGTCGGAAATATCGAGCCTGTAAATACCGACCTTGTCGCGAAGGTAGATATGCTGCTCGTCGAGCACGGCGATATGCGTGGGCCAGTCCAGCGTCGAAAGCTGCTTCTTGCCGAACGAGGCGACCTTTTTCAGCGTCTTGGCATCCATGACTACCAGCATCCCGTCGTTTTCGAATTTCGTGCCGACCGCATTCTCATCGCCGTTCTGGGAAATGACATAGATTTTGCCGTCGTGGAAGGCCATGTCCTGCGCGACATTGCCCAACTCGGAGCCGTTCACCGTCTTGTAAGCGTCGTCGAAAACGTAACCCTCGGGCGAGATCCAGATCAGCGAGCCGTTTTCGGTCGTCATATTGCCTTCGTTGAGCACGAAGGCGCCGTTAGGATCGTCGAAGGCATTGAGGCAATAGAGGTCGACCGTCGCCGAGACCGTTTCCGTCCCGCCTCCGGTTGCCGTAAGGGTCAGCGTCGCTTTTGTCTGGGCATCTTCCGTTGCCGTAATGTCGATGCTTCGATCGCTTTCGTCGATCGTAACCGTCCATCCCTCGGGAAGCGTCCCCGCCGAAACCGACGAAACGTTGGTCGCCGAGTAGGTCAACTCCAACGACTGCCCGGGGACGACGAATAGCGGCGTATCGGCATCGGTCCGGGGCGTCAGTTCGAATTCAGGGGACGGAATCACCTCCTCCTTGTCATCGCTGCAACTCGTGGTACACAGCACGGAGGTCAGCAGCAATCCCCAAAGTAACAATTTCCGTTTCATTTCTTTTCCAATTTAAATTAAATATCATTTTTTCAAAGTGGAACTTTCGATGCTTATCTCCAACAGGTGCAGATCCTCAACCCCCATGACTTCCGTAGAGTTTTCTCCGAGCCAGCCGTTCTGCTGATTGACGCCCGTGTAAATACGGATGAAATCCGCACCCGGAAGGTCGACCGGATTGCCTTCGGCATCCACGGCCCATCCGATGTCGATGGCCGACGCATCGGCCGTGTTCGTTTCGTTGTCGGCATAACCGTAAGCGAATTTGTAGAGTGCGAAGTTATTTCCTTCGCCGGAGAGGTCGAGTCCGTTCTGAGGCAGCCGGGTTCCCTCGAACGTCAGTTCATTCCCCTCGACCCATTGCGGAAAGTACGGCTGTGCATGGTATCCGTTTTTCGCAATATAGCCGCTGCCGTTTTCGCTGTCCGTCCAACGGATATACTTCTCCGCATCGGCGGGAGTTTCCGTCTCCGAACGGTAATAGGTGATCCGATAGTCCGTAACGGTCCGGATGTCGTTGCCCGCAGCTTGCAGTTCGTCGAACCACGCTTCCCTGCCGCCCGGATGGGCGCTGCCGGCGATTTCATACCATTCGTCGTCATCGGGGCGACCGTTGCCGTTGGCGTCGTAGGCCACCTGGATGATCCCCGGCTCACTGCTGCCGTACTCCGTATGCCCGCCGGCATTGAATGCGTTCCCCAGCACACGGAAGTCGCACAGCCCCGGTTTGTTTTCGATCGTGTGGTCGAATCCCACGACGACATAGCCGCCGTAACCACCCAGAGAGATCATCGTCCGACGGTTGTCCCTGATGGCTTCGAGTACTTTCCGGTTCATATCCTCCTGCGTGTCGCCCTCCTCGTACTCGGGCATCGTATTGGTGAATTGCCCCACGGCAGGACGATAGTCGAGGACTTTCGTCACATACGGCGAAAACCCGTCGGGAGAGGGCGTATCGGAACCCTCATCGTCGTTACAGGCCGTTACGCCGAAGAGCAACGCCGAGCCGAGCAGTGCCGGATACATGCGTTTCAACAACATTTTTTCCATTGTCTCCATAAAATTCAGGTATCAATAAAATTCGTATTCCGAAAAAACGATATGCGCCGGGATGTCGCCCGTACGGACTTTCCATTGCAATTTTCCTTCGGGAGAGAAACAGTAGAGGTAACCCGGCGTCACGTAGTCGGTCGCATCGCACACGAATATCTCCTTCGTTTCGGGGTTCACAGCCAGTCCGTAGGGCAGGGCGATCTTCTTTTCGGAGCCGTCGGTGATGAAGTTGCCCGGCCGACGCTCGTCCGCGGCAGTGTCGTATACGGCATACGAGACCTCGTTCTTTCCCGTCGTGTAGTTCCACTCGGTGCTGATCGTGTAGAGCAGGTCGTCGTCCATGCACATCTCGCTGGCCGGGATTCCCAGGTTGCCGACGACCTGCTCCGTCGCCGCATCGATCACGAAGATGTCCGATCCCGTGCCGTAGTAGTCGCCGCGCGAGCTGACGTAGATACGGCCGTAACGGTCTTTTTCCATACGGTGCAGGTTGATGGCCACGTCGATCGTATTCACGACCTCGAACGTGCCGAGGTCGACGACCGACACCCTGCGGTCGTAGTTCGGGAACCGGTAGCCGCCCGAATTGGCCACGTAGAGCCGCCCGTTCACGACGACCATCTCTTCGGGTTGGTATCCCACGACCGTCTCGCGGGTGATGCGCAGCGTCCGTGTATCGATCTCCACGACCTTGCCCGGACGGGCGTTGGGGTCGATCTGCACCGGTCCGGCATAGGAACTGACGTAGGCCCTGTCTCCGTCGAAGACGATGTAGCGGCAGTTGGGGATGTCCACACTGCCGATGTGTCGGGCCGTGTAGACGTCCATCACCTCGACCATGTTCGAGCAGTTCACCACGACGTACAGGCGGCCGTCGTGGATGGCAATGTCGTTGCCCACATCGCCCAGCTCCTTCACCACGTCGGGGTTGCGCTCCGGATAGATGTTGCGCAGATAGCCGCCCGTGCGGAAGTCGAAGTGGTCAACGGTGCACTTGTTGCTGCCCATGTTGCCCTCGTTGACGAGGAAGAATCCCTCGATGCGCTCCGGATTCGTCGGCAGCGCGACGAATTCCGCCTCGGAGCGGATCATCGGCAGCTCCTTCCGGCATCCGGCGAGCAGCAGGACGAAGAGTGCGACAGTTATAACGCGATATCGTTTCCGCAGATTCATAATGACTTAAAAGGTATATTGCACGATCAGCCTGAAGTTGATGCCCGGCATCGGGTAGCAGACCACCACTTCGTATTGCTGGTCGAACAGATTGTTCACTTCGAGCGTCGTTTTCAGGTCGCCGCCCCACAGCCGCCAGTTTTTCGCCACCGAGAGGTCGCTCGTGTACCACGGCAGCTGATAGTTGCAGGGGATATTGGCCTGCGACGAATAGCGTTCGCCCGTGTAGATAAAGCTGTAACTCGCCTCCCACGTGCGCCATGCGGCATTCAGCACCGCCGAACCGCTGTGCCACGGGATGTAGGGAATCTGTCCGCCGTAGAATTCGCTTCCTGAATCGGTAAAGTCCTGCGCTTGCTGGTAGGTGTAGTTCAGCCGGCCGACCATCGAGAGGGCGCGCCCCGCGGTCCACTCCGTCTGCACGGCAACATCGACGCCTCGGATCTCTACCTTGCCCAGATTGACCATCGTCCAGCGGAAGAAGTTCGACGTAGGCGTGGCCACGATCTTGTTCTCCACCTCGTTGTAGTAGACGTCGGCCTGCATTTCCAGCGCACGCAGCCACGTGCGGGAGAACTCCTTCCGGTAGGTGAAGCCCGCATTGTACTGGGTGGTGAATTCGGGGTCGAGGTTCGCATTGCCCACGAACGTGTAGTAAAGGTCGTTGAGCGTCGGCATACGGAATATGCGCTTATAGAAGGCGCGCAGGTTCAGGTCCGCCCCTCCGAACGGCCGCCACGAGATGATGACCGCCGGAGTGAGTTTCCGTTTGTCGGGAGCCGTCTCGCCTCGGGTGCGGTCGCGAACCAGCGTGCCGAGCAGGCTCGCCTGCACCTCCACGCGGTCGAAGCGGAACGCCGTGGCCGCGGCCGCCAGCATCGTGTGGCGGCGGGGATAGACGAAGTCGCGCAGGTCGGCGTCCAGCAGGTTGAACTGATAGTCGACCGAGAGGTTCGCCTCCCACCACGGGAAGATCGTGAAGCGGTTGGCGGCGGAGAGGTACGCCTCCTGCTGGTAGTAGCGGTTGTTCGTGTACATCAGCGACTCGTCCTTGTTCGGATCGGCCAGATAGTGCAGGTAGTCGTAAGCGTACTTGGCATTGGCCATCAGGCTGTACCATGAGGTGAAATCCTTTTTGAAGGCTCCTTGCACGAAGAAATTGGTGTCCCACTGGCGGTCTTCGTGCGAAAACTTGTTGCGGACGACAGCACCGGGGTATCCGCGTTCCGAGTTGTAGAAATAGACTTTCGCCCGCCAGTAGCCGCGGTTCATCCGGCCGTAGAGACCACCCTCCGCCCGAACGGCGTTCACGTCGCCGTTGCGCCGCACGGCGGTCGTGTCGTAACCCTCCTGCATACGGTAGGTGAACCTGTAACGGCCCGACGAACGGAGGTATTCCGCACTGAGCGAGCCGTTCACCTGCCCGCCGAGTTTCTGCTCCCAGAGCAACGCCGGATTGACGACGCCGAACGAACCGGTCTTGAACGAAGCTTTCAGACGGTGGGTTTTGCCCGCTTCGAACCGCGGCGTGCGCGATTGCAGGTAGATGGAACCCGAGGAGCCGAAGTCCTTGGCGGGCTGGAACACGGCGCTTTTCTGCCCATTGTAGAGCGTCACCGACTCCATGTTGTCGAGCGAGAAGCGCCCCAAATCGACCGTGCCGTTCTGAGCGTTGCCCAGTTCGATACCGTCGTAGAAGACCCCGACGTGGTTGGTGCCCATGCTGCGGATGTTCACCGTTTTCAAACCGCCGACGCCTCCGTAGTCCTTGATCTGGATGCCCGAGAAGTAACGCAGCGCGTCGGCTACGTTGTGCGAATTGAGCCGCTGGAGGCGTTCACCCGAGAGCTCCTGCACGGGAATCACTTCCCTGCGGATAACATGGCCCGTCACAACGACTTCCTGTACATGTTGAAGGCTATCCAAACGCCCTTGCGCATGTACGCCGCCCGGAATACCTTCCCCCGCAAAAATCAGGAAGAATAACAAGAATCTATAATACCTGCCAAACATTTATATAAATATCCAACCGACCGATCCACGAGTACGGTTAAATCCATAAAACATTGGCAGGTCTTCTGACTGACTCCTCATCCGAAACCTTCCCGGTAAAAAACCAGTGGTACAGATTTTTCGGATGATTGAAGGAGCTTCACAGCAGCGGGTCTGTCCGGGATTCCCACCCGGTTCCCTTTTAATCCCATGACTCGGAAAGAGCCATATCCGGAACCAATCGGCTGCAAAGATAATATTTTTTTCAGCATTCAAAATTTCTGCAACCGCGAATTTTATGCAAGTTCCCAATTATCACAACCCGTAAATATCCGATATCTCATTTCAATACAGATATTTATCCATCGCAATCCATATCCCGTATTCAGCTTTGTAACCTTCCGCCATCATAGGCTCCGACACACGGAAGAAGCGCAATTCGCCCGGAGTGTAATCAAGTTACAAGATCCGGATACCCGAGAAGGTTATTTGGCCACTGCAACGTACCAAGCCCTCGCTTCTGCTCAAGGGAGAGACGCCGCGACTGGTCGACGAATGGCAGGTTGCCCCCGTATTGTGGGATGCGGTCCGTAATGCCGTGGACGAAAGAGGGTTAAAAGGGCAGTTTATCCTGACTGAATCAACTATAATAGACGATACGGAGATCATGCATACAGGAACCGGCAGGATATCGAAAATGTCCATGTATCCGATGAGCCTTTACGAATCCGAAGAGTCGAACGGTAAGATATCGTTGAAAGAACTGTTGATATAGACGGTTCAGTTCGGAACTCTCCATTGAGGAGCTTATTTTTGCAGCCTGCCGCGGCGGATGGCCTGCATCGTTGGACGAAATGAGTAATCGGGCCAAGTTGCTGATCGCAAAGGATTATCTGGACGTTATCTGTAACGAGGATATTTCGAAAGAGGATAAGATCCGGCGCAATCCTGCTTTGACGCGGCTCATCATGCGTTCATACGCCCTCAACCTTTGCACACTGGCGAAAAAAAACAAGCATACTGGCAAATGTCTCGGTTGAGATGGAAGGCTCCTCCATGAAAACTTTCGATGACTATACGAGTGCGCTGGAACGGTTTTTCGTTATTGAAGATATAGAGGCATGGTATCCCGCCATTCGGTCAGCGACAGTCATCAGAAGCGGGGAAAAACGATGCTTCGTCGATCCGTCGATAGCCATCGCGGCGATGGGCGCATCACCCCGAAGTCTGGAGGTCGACCTGAAGACGTTCGACAAGGCCTTTTAGTTCGGGCAGGTGTTTTGCACCTTCGTCTATCTCCCTGCTGCCGAGTTTACACTCGATAAGCGCATATCTGCCGTCATCCAGCTGCAAAACCGCATCGGCTTCCAGGCCATACCGATACTGGTAGTAGGACAAATTCCCGCCTAATGCCTGTGAATATATTCTCAGGTCCCGGATGCACATGCATTCGTATATGAATCCGAACGGCAGAATAAACAAGAAAGACAAATGCCGCTGCGGTTTCCGGACCTGATGATCGTATTGACCGGAGGAAACATGGCCTATACACGCGACGATGGGGTCAAGGTGATCCCTTCAGGTTGTCTGAAGGATTAGCCGGGAGAATTTAGTCAACGAGTTTTTTTCCTGCGAAAGCTATCGGAATTTCCTGAATATGCTCAGGTAAGAGATAATAATATCATATCTATTTTACGCACTATGGGTAGTATTCCAATAAATGTGTCTGAAAGTAACAATGGCCACATATCTGAAAAATCTGTAGAGTTACTCCTGCCTTTGTACGATTTATTTTTGGGAAGCCATTTGCCATAGATATAGATATTCCGCTCAAGATAGAGCGTGTGCAGGTCATATGAGATGACCCACAGACATAATGAGCGATCGCCCCGAAGGCTGAACACCAGATCACGGAAAGCAGCTTTCGGGAAACGGATGTCCTGCGTGTAGAAGCGGCCCTTGTAACCCGCAGGCGTCGTTTCACACAAGTAAACACTAAAAGTGAAAAACAACCAGCGGAAAATCCTCCGCCGGTTTTCGGGGTACAGGCTCTCGACGTAAAAGCGATGGTAGTAAATCATCTCCTGCTGCTGTCAACGTAAACGATACCTCCGGGCAAAATAGGCAACAACGCCCGGAATGTGTTTTTTGTAATAGGGTTGATTATCCCGACACCAGACGGCAAGTTCCTGCTTTGAGGTAAAGGGTCGGCGCCAACTACGTCCCGACATAATACCAACTCGGGAGCCAAGCGCTCGACAAAGTCTCCGACGGTCCAGCCTTCCCAGATGTGTTTCTGAAGGTCAATCATACCAAATCCATTTTTAGGTTTAACATATGGTTCATGGACCGGTCCCATTCAGAAAAGGAGGTGCCGGCCACGGGCAGATATTCAGCGGCGGGACAAACCGGAAGTCCTTTTCGTACGATACAACCCGAACGGGTGGAGATCGTGCGAAAAGGGCTTCAAGGTGCAGGCGTGCTGCTATCTTGGACCGAGGTCGGCACTTGTGTATTCTTCTTCAGTTTCTCCGTCATCCGTTATGCTCGTTCCCACCAATCACAATCCTGGGTATACGTCGCAGTGCATTCTGCAGGTTGCGCTGGTTGATCCGATAAACGAGCATCAGCAGATCATAGGCATTGTAAAGGAACTGTCTTCGATAGATTGTGGGGCGGATCAGCCGTTTCTGGCGGTAACGGGTCAGCGTTTCGGGGCGAATGCCGAGGACTTCGCAGGCCGCATCAGCCGTCAGGAATAACGGTTCGTCGCTTCGACTACACAGGTATTCAAACAGCAGCAAACTTTTGCTCAAAAGAAAATTCGTCTTGATGAGACGTTCGAGCTGTTCGGAGGGTACAAGCCGATAGATCCGGGGACTTTGTTTGGTTTCCATGGGTAACAAGATTTATTGATTCAACGATTCGAGTTTTCCGCGGCGGCGCATCTTGCGGATGAACTCCTGCACTTCGGAGAGCAGGTACATGCGCCGGGCTCCGATGTTGAAGCCGACAAGCAGCCCCTGTTCGCGGAAGCGGCGCACCTGGCGTTCGCTCTGGCGGAGCAACTGACAGACCTCCGCAAAATCGAGGATCGGATCGCCTTCAAGCTGGCTCCGGTGATCCTTCATGAAGTGTACAATCTCGAGGATCTCTTCGACCGTCTGCAGAATGCGGGACAAGTCATCCGTGTGTTGATTTTCCATCTTTGTCGGGTTTGGTTTCCACGGCAAAAATGGGACAACCCCGACACTCGTTTATCAGTGCTTGAATCAATTATATGTTTTTCCAGATCCGAAACCCGGACATCTCTTGTCCCCGGCAGTCCATCTGATAACAGGACAAAAATCTCTATAACTTGCCGGTATCGGCAAAAATCACTATATTTGGATCGGAAATCGGCCGTTTTACTTGCCGATACGACATTCAGATTATGGAATACATTTCGGTAGCGGCATTTGCCGCAAAGCACGGCATCGCGGAGCGCACGGTCCGCAACTACTGCGCCTCGGGAAAGATCGAGGGAGCCTTCTTGACGGGCAAGACCTGGAACATTCCGGCGGATGCCACATTGCCACGGCGTAAACCCCGCACGGGATATATCATGCCGCTGCTGGAGGTGTTGCGCGAACAGAAGGCAATGCGTCTCAAGGGCGGCATCTACCACCGCACGCAGATAGACCTCACCTACAACTCGAATCACATCGAGGGCAGTCGGCTGACCCACGACCAAACACGTCATATCTTCGAGACCGACACGGTGGGTGTCGAGGGCGAGACGCTGCGCGTGGACGATATCCTCGAAACCACAAATCACTTCCGCTGCATCGACATGATCATCGACCGGGCCACGGAGCCGCTCACCGAGGCTTTCATCAAGGAACTGCATGCACAACTCAAGTCCGGTACATCGGACAGCCGCAAGGAGTGGTTTGCCGTGGACGACTACAAGCGTCTGCCCAATGAGGTCGGCGGCATGGAGACCACGCCACCCGAAGAGGTACACCGCGAGATGAAGCGACTCCTGACGGAGTACAACGCCCTGCGGCACAAGACACTCGACGACATCCTCGACCTGCACCAGCGTTTCGAATGCATCCACCCGTTTCAGGACGGCAACGGCCGTGTCGGACGACTCGTGATGTTCAAGGAGTGTCTGGCGGCCGGCATCGTTCCCTTCATCATCACCGACGACCTCAAGATGTTCTACTACCGTGGTCTGCAACAGTGGCCCGCCGTGCGTGAATATCTGCGCGACACCTGCCTCACAGCGCAGGACAACTACAAGGCGCTGCTCGACTACTTCCGAATCCCCTACTGAACCCATCTTCCGGGGAATGTTACAGAGACTGGAAATATCAGGTTAGGCACCCAGCTCAAACATTACAACTAAGATATTGATTTATTAATATTTAGACACGTCATAACATCCACAAAAACGATAAAAAAAATCCGCAGGTTCGTTTCCAATTCGGTTGCAAAATCAGGGAATTTTTCGTAACTTTGTAACAACCAAGTGAATACAAGGGAAAACAGCGAAAATAGGTTGTGGCCTATTCGGTGTATCTAAAAATTTTTACGATCTTAATACGTTGACATATTGGTGATTACGATATGGGTTCAGTTATCGTTCTCTCCGCCAGGTCCGCGGATCGACCAGACAAAAAACGCTGCAAATCAAGTGATTTGCAGCGTTTTTTCATATCTTCTGCCCCGGTTCACCGTCTACGACCGGTCGAACGGACAAACGCCGCGAAACGCTTCAGACCCTCGTCGAGTCGCGTCCGCGGGCAGGCGATGTTCCAGCGCATGAAACCCTCCCCTTCGGCTCCGTACATCGTTCCGGCATTCAGCCACAGCCCGGCCTCGTCGACCAACCGCCGTTCGAGCTCCTCCGATGCAAGTCCCAGCACCCGGCAATCCATCCAGACCAGATAGGTCCCTTCGAGCTCCGCAATCGGGAAGTCGGGCAGCTGCTCCCGGCAGAAAGCCCGCATGTGCCGGTAATTCGCATGGAGATAGCCGACCAGTTCGTCGAGCCACTCCCCACCCTCGTTGTAGGCCGCACGCGTGGCAATGACCCCGAACGGATTGACGTCGCAAACCTCGTTGTCGTTGATGGCCCGGTCGATTCGTGCCCGCAGCCGGTCATCCGCACAGACGATGTTCGCAATCTGCAGCCCGGCGATATTGAACCCCTTGCTCGGAGAGACACACGTCACGCTGTGGCGCAGGAACTCCTCCGACATCGAGGCAAAAGGCGTATAGCGATGCCCCTCATAGACCAGTTCGCAATGGATCTCATCGGCGACGACCAGCACTCCGTGACGGATGCAGATCTCGCCCAGGCGCTGCAGTTCGTCGCGCCGCCAGACCCGCCCGACCGGATTGTGCGGATTGCACAACAGCATCACCTTCACCTGCGGATCGGCCGCCCTGCGCTCCAGATCCCCGAAATCCATCTCATAGGTATCGCCAACGGGCCGCAGCGGCGACGTGACCGTCTCGCAGCCGTTGTTGCGGATCGACGAGAAGAAGCAGTTGTAGACCGGCGTCTGCACCAGCACCTTGTCGCCCGGATGCGTCGCGGCCTTGATGATCGCCGAGAGGGCCGGCACCACCCCCGACGTGTAGATCATCCACCGGCGGTCGAACGTCCAGCCGTGACGCCGGGCGAACCACCCCGTAACGGCCTCGTAATAACTCTCCGGAACCCGCGTATAGCCGAAAATCCCGTGTTCGACCCGTCGCCGCAGCGCCTCGACAATCGCCGGAGCCGTCCGGAAATCCATATCGGCCACCCACATGGGCAGCACGTCGTCTCTGTCGGCACTGTCCCATTTATAGGAGTCGGTACCGCGCCGCAAGACCGGCGTATCGAAATCGTATTTCATCGAAGGAGGGTTTTATCGGTGATCTCATACGTACCGCCGTCGCGCAGGCGGATCTCACAGTCGGCCGGAGGCAGGATGTTCCGGTCGATCGTCACCGAACCGATCGCGTCGGCCACGATCCGCCCCGACGTCGGGTTCTTGATGTTGGTGATCGCGCCGCGGATATCGGCCTGCAGGGTGGTGTACTCGAAGGCCCGGTCGCAATCCTCGCCGAACGTGCAGTTCTCCAGCACCAGATTCTCCGCATAGCAGAGCGGCTGCTCGCCCGTGATGTGGCAGTTCACCAGCCGCAGGTTCCGCGAGTGCCAGCCCAGGTACTCGCCGTTGAGCTCCGAGTCGTAGATCGTCACGTTCTCCACCTCCCAGAAGGCATCCTTGGTGGTGATCCGCGCGTGGTGGATCTCGGCGTCCTTCACATACTGGAAGACATACCGGCTGTCGCTCTCCAGCCCGTCGACGTAGATATCCCGGCTGAACATGAAGGGATAGGTCCCCTCGTGCAGCTTCAGGTTGCGGGCGCGGATGCCCCGGCAGCGCCAGAAGACCTCGTCGGCATCGTTCATCGTGACGTTCTCAAGGTCGATCTCCTGCATTTCGCGGAACATCTTCGGGGCGTCGATCACCGTATCGGTCATCTTCAGATGGTCGGAATACCACAGCGCCGAACGCCCTCCGACGTCGAAATAGCAACGGTCGATCCGGAAGCCGTGCACGTGCCAGAAGGGGTAGTTGCCCTCGAAACGGCAATCGACCGCCTCGATGTTGCGGCACTCCTTGATGGCCGACTCCCCGGCCCGGACAATCACCTGCTCCAAGCGCAGGTCATGGGAACCGAACAGGGGTCGCTCGCCCCCGAACTCCCGATTTTTAATCACTTCCATATCTCTTGATTTGAATTTGTCGGTTTTTCGTCCTTGCTCCCGCAAAGTTACGGGAGATTGCGCCGAATCGCTGTAGACGAATTACGGATAATATAACCACGATTACTGAAGCCGCTT
The DNA here is from genome assembly GCF_900604385.1 of Alistipes megaguti. Taxonomy (NCBI): domain Bacteria; kingdom Pseudomonadati; phylum Bacteroidota; class Bacteroidia; order Bacteroidales; family Rikenellaceae; genus Alistipes; species Alistipes megaguti. The sequence goes on from NZ_LR027382.1 coordinate 3,253,745, forward strand.
ATCGCCGCTTGAGCCACCGTTTGCCCGCCAGCCGGACCAGGAAGATAACCCCCCGGAAACACAACTCGACACACATGGCGATCCACACGCCCTTCAGCCCCAGCGTCGGGGCCAGCCACGCCGCCAGCGAAAGCCGCACGGCCCAGATGCTGAAGAAGTTCATCAGACACGGCACCATCGTGTCGGCCGCCCCGACAAAGACGCCGTAGGCGACGATCGAGGCCGCAAACATCGGTTCGGCAAAGGCCTCGATGCGCAGGGCCATGACGCCCAGCTGGCGGATCTCCTCCACGGGCGTCATCAGACCGATGATCTGCGGGGCGAACAGATACATCAGCACACCCATCACCCCCATGATCCCCATGCCCGTCAGAACGGTGATCCGGGCAAAGCTGCGCGTGAGTTTCAGCCGTCCGGCCCCGATGCTCTGCCCGACGAGCGTGGTAGCCGCCTCGGCAATGCCGTAACCGGGCATGTAGCAGAGGCTCTCGGCCGTCACGGCAAACGAGTTGGCCGCAATGGAGAAGACCCCCAGCGGCGCCACGATGACCGTGGTCATGATCTGCGCGCCACAGATGACCGCATGCTCCATGCACATCGGGAAACCGATGCGGAAGGCCCGCTTCAACGTTTCGGGCCGCGGGCGGAAACTGCCCCGCTCGCCGCTCAGCCGCAGCGTCTCGGAGCGGGTCCACAGATAGCGGAGCAGCGCAGCCGCAGCCACCACCTCGGCGGCCGCCGTTCCCAATGCGGCGCCGCATACGCCCAGTCCGGCTCCCGGCACGGTCAGCGTCAGCCCCGCCAGGTCCCATTCGCGCGTGGGGAAGATCAGGAAGAAGTTGAAGACGACGTCCAGCGCACACATCGCCACCCCCATGATGCTCGGGATGTGCATGTTGCCGCTGCAACGCAGCATGCCGCCCGCCAGAAAGTTCATCTGCAGGGCCGGCAGGAAGAGCGAAAAGATGCAGAAATAGAGCGATGCATCCCGCCGGATCGAGGGGTCGCCACCCAGCCACGCGGGCAGCGGCCCGCTGATGGCCGCACCGACGGCCGCCAGCAACAGACTGAAGAGCAGCGTGGCGGTCATCGACTGCCGCACCACGGCACGGGCCCCCGCCAGATCGCCGGCCCCGATCCGATGGGCCACCTGCACGGAAAATCCCGACGTGACGGCCGCACACAACCCCCAGAACAACCATGTCGTGGTCGAGACCAGTCCGATCGAGGCCGAGGCCTCGGCCCCGAGATGCCCCACCATCGAGGCGTCGATATACTGCATGAAGATGGACGACAGCTGCGCAATGATGGCCGGGATGCTGAGCCGCACGGTCAGCTGCAGGCGCTCCCTCAAGGTCATGGCCCGCCCCGTGCGAATCAGAATCAGCAGTTCATTGGTCCGTTTGGCCAGTCTCATCGTTCGTTCCATTTTCGATCCCTTATCATTGCGGCACCCCGGCAGGAACCGGCAGATCCCTGCCATCCTCCGGGCACTCCTCGGTAAACGGTTCGCCGGACGTTTTTTGCATCGCCGATCCGGTTCCTCGTGCAGGAGTCCGTTTGCGCGGGGCAAAGATCGCAATTTTTCGCCGGATCCGGTGTAGACGGATTACGGATTTATCGCCCCTTTATGACCCCGATTACAGAACCGGCCGCCGGCCGGCCTCGCCGGAGAGTCGGCCCCCGGAAAAGGCAAATCCGTAACTCGGGTTATAAACCGCCGGCATGTTCCGTAAGAAAGGTTATCGGAATCCGGCCATTCCTGCGTATCTTTGCAGCAGTAAACAACAAGCAGGATGGAAACAACGATGGATTCCCGAACCGTCAATCTGGATACGGTCGATCAGTACAACCGCCTCTACGGGCTCGAAACCCTCAACCCGCTGGTCAGCGTCGTCGACCTGAACAAAGCCACCCGACGCGTCGAATACACCCGCTGGAACTACGGCATCTACGCCCTGTTCCTCAAACTGGAGAAGGCCTGCGACATCTGGTACGGCCGCCAGCCCTACGACTATCAGGAGGGTACCGTCGTCTGCTTTGCGCCGGGACAGTCGACCGAAATCATCACCACATCCCCCAAAACGCAGATCAACGCCTACGGCATCCTCTTCCATCCGGACCTGCTGGCCGGCACCGCACTCGGAAAGAACATCAAACGCTACTCGTTCTTCGACTACGAGGCCAACGAGGCGCTGCACCTCTCCGAAGAGGAGCGCAACGTCATTCTCGACTGCCTGAAGATCATCGGCACGGAGCTGCGCCACGACGTCGACCGCTACAGCCGCAGGCTGCTCGTCAACTACATCGAACTGCTGCTGAACTACTGCACGCGCTTCTACGAGCGGCAGTTCACCATGCGCACGAAGGCCAACAGCGACATTCAGATCCGCTTCGAGCGGCTGCTGGACGACTACTTCGAGGGCCGCACGGCCGAACGCGAAGGGCTTCCGTCGGTACGATTCTTCGCCGACAAGCTCTGCCTGTCGGCCAACTACTTCGGCGACATGCTCAAAAAGGAGACCGGACACACCCCCCAGGAGTACATCCAGGAGAAGATCATCGAGGTGGCCAAGGAGCGCATCGACAACACGCAGCAGACCGTGAGCCAGATCGCCTACTCGATCGGTTTCCAGTATCCGCAACACCTCTGCCGGCTCTTCAAGAAGCGCGTCGGATGCACGCCCAACGAGTACCGCACGCGAAAGACCGACTGAGCGCCATGAAGCCCTCGACGCTGGATATCAAAACCGTATGCGAATGCAACCGCAGTTTCAACTGCCAAACGCTGCATCCGCAGATCAGCGTGATCAACCTGCAGCACCCCGACCTGCAAGAGGATGCCGTGAAATTCGAATTCTACGCCATCCTCTTCATCGAAAAGTGCAACGACGGCTGCTGCGGCTGCGGCCGCCGGTCGGACGACTACACCTGCGCCACGATGGTCTTCCTCCAACCGGGCGAGATCTTCCGCATGAGCGAAGCCGGGGCGCTGCCCGACAAGGGGTGGCTGCTGGCCTTCGCTCCCGACCTGCTCCACCGCACCACCCTGAAGAATCACATCCGCAACTACACCTTCTTCTCCTACCGCAAGCAGGAGGCCCTGCACCTCTCGCAGCGGGAGGCCGCCACCGTCACCGATTGCATGGAACACGTCGTCGAGGAGCTGCGGCACGCCGTCGACACCCACAGCGCCACCATCCTCTCGCGGCTCATCGAACTGATGCTCGACTACTGCACGCGCTTCTACGAACGACAGTTCATCACGCGCGAAGCGAAGAACAAGGCCCTGATCGACCAACTTGAGGCGCTGATCGACCGATACCTCCTTTCCGGCGTTCGGTGCGGCTCCGAGGGGATCTCCCCGCAATACTGTGCCTCGGAACTGGGGCTTTCGGTCCCCTACCTCCAGGATCTGCTGAAATTCGAGACCGGCAAGAGCCTCGACGAATATTTCCAGTTGAAGCGGCTCGATGCGGCCAAAAGCCTGCTGCTCAGGGCCGAAAACTCCCCGGCCGCCGTCGCGCATCATCTGGGATACGCCAACGTACAGTATTTCAGCCTGTTGTTCAAGAAGATGACCGGTTTTTCGCCCAACGAATACCGCTTCTCGAGAAATTAGGAATTGCGGCAAGGCCGGCACGTCGGGCGGCCGGAAGAAGGGGATCGGAGCCGGCCGGGGTCTCGGGATACACCGAATTGTTCCGAAAAGCCGATTTCGGACGCTTTTGCTTGCAAACATTCCACTCTCTGATGTATTTTTGCATACACAACAAGACCAAACCCGACAACCAACATGGAGCGAATCATTTCTCACTTTACGGACGACGACCTCTACAAGTTCACGATGTGCTGTGCCGTCATCGACAACTTCCCCAGGGCACGCGTCCGCTACTCGTTCACCGACCGCGACGGCACGCGCTATCCCGCAGGCTTCGCCGAAGCGCTGCTCGAACAGATCGCCCTGCTCGAAACGCTGGTCATCACCGACGAGGAGATCGCCTTCATGAAGCGGAGCTGCCCCTATATCCCCCACTGGTTCTACAACTACCTGAAGGGCTATCGGTTCAACCGCCGCTGGGTCACCGCCAGCCAGGACGAGGAGGGACACCTCTCGGTGGATTTCGAGGGGAGCTGGGCCGACACGATTCTGCTCGAGGTCAAGGTGCTGGCCATCATCTCGGAGCTCTACTACCGGATGACGGGGCAGACCGGGCGTCTCGACTACGGGGACTTCTACTGCCGCAGCCGCCTCAAGGCCCGGCGGCTGCTCGAGGCGGGATGCATCTTCAGCGACTTCGGCACGCGCCGCCGGGCCTCGTTCGAGGCCGAGGATACGGCCGTGCGGGCGCTGAAGGACGAGGCGGCCGCGGACAGCCATACGGGACGCTTCGTGGGGACGAGCAACGTCTACCTGGCCATGAAATACGGTCTGACCCCCATCGGAACAATGGCCCACGAATTTGTCTCGGCCATCGGCGGCATGTACGGCCCCCAGATGGCCAACCACATCGCCATGAACTCCTGGCGGCAGACCTTCCGCGGTGCGCTGGGCACCTATCTCTATGATACGTTCGGGTGGGAGATCTTCAGCCTCAACTTCTCGGAGGATTTCGCCAACCTCTTCAAGGGGCTGCGCATCGACAGCGGCGACAACCGCGAGCAGCTGCAGAAAATCGTCGACAAATACCGCTCGCTGGGCATCGACCCGCGCACCAAACAGGTCATCTTCAGCAATGCGCTCGATACGGACCGCGCCATCGAGATCCAGCGTTACGCCCGGGAGTGGTGCCAGCCGTCGTTCGGCATCGGCACGCACTTCACGAACGATTTCGAAGGCATCCGGCCGTTGAACATCGTCATCAAGCTCACGGCAGCCAAGATCACCGAGGCGTGGCCCTTCTACAACGACACCTGCAAGCTGAGCGAGGACGACGGCAAGCACACGGGAAAACCCGAGGTCATAGCCCGTTTCCAGGCGGCGCTGAACTGGAAGGCCTGAGCGCGGCACATCCTGCAGGCACCTGAGCGGCGCACCCCGCAGGCAGAAACGACAGGGGCGGAATCGTCACCCGCAACGGAGTGGACGATTCCGCCCCGGCCTTCCGGTCCGGGACTCGGACGCCCGGACTCAGATGAAGAGGTTCAGATTGGCCTCCTCGGTGCGATCGAGGTAAGAGGCGACGCCGCCCAACGTGACCTCGTCCAGCAGTTCTTCACGCCGTACGCCCATGACGTCCATCGACATCGTGCAGGCGATCATCTCCACGCCGCTGTCCAGCGCCTGACGCATCAGCTCCTCGAGGCTGGAGATCTTCTTGCGGCGCATGATGCCGCGCATCATCCGGCTACCAAGCCCCCACATATTGAGTTTCGAAAGGTGCAGCCGTCCGCTGTGCGACGGGAGCATCCAGCCGAACATGCGCCCCATCAGATCCTTCCGCACGGCCGGCTTGCGACGCTTCTTGATGACGTTGAGCCCCCAGAAGGTGAAGAACATCGTCACCCGCTTTCCCGTCGCCGCCGCTCCGTTGGCGATGACGAACGAGGCCAGCGCCCGGTCCAGATCATCGCTGAAGACGACGATCGTCTTGTTGTCGGCCGACGCTGCCTGCCGGGAGACCGATTCGGGCCGTGCACCGCAGCACGACGCTGCAGCCGGCACCGGCTTGCGGATCTGCGCCCGCACCTTGCCGCCGCAGGTGTCGAGTGAGAGCAGTTCGGCTCCGGTCATGCGGCACCACGAGGCCACGTCGCGTCCGAAGGCCTGGTCCGTGGCCGTAATGCGCAGCTGTCCGCCCGGCTTCAGGGCCTCGAAACTCTTCTTCAACTGCAGGACCGGCCCCGGGCACATCAGCCCGCAGGCATCGACCTCCACCACGGCACTCTCCCCCTCCGGCGACACGGCCGCCGAATCGCCACAGCCCGTCGAGGCATCCGCACGGCCCGGCTGCGCCACACTCCGGCAATCGTGCACCGGGGCGCAGTCGCAACGGCACTCCTCCCCGTCGCGGGGTTCGGGAACCGGGACCGTCGCCGCACGCCACGTCGTGTAGCCGCCCGAAAGGTTGCGCACGTCGCGGAATCCGTGCTGGGTGAGGATGCGGCTGGCCAGGTAGCCCCGCAGTCCGACGGCACAGCTCACCACAACGGGGCGCTCGCGCGGCAACTCGTCGAGGTGTTCGCGCAGTTCGTCAAGCGGGATATTCACGAAGCCCGGGATCGAACCCATGGCAAACTCGTCGTGCGTGCGTACGTCGATGCGCAGCGTCTCGTCGCCCAGCGCGGCGACATCCCGCCACTGGATCACCCGCACACGCCCCGTGAGGATGTTTTCGGCCACATAGCCGGCCATGTTCACCGGATCCTTGGCCGAGGAGTAAGGCGGTGCATAGGCATGTTCGAGCTCCGTGAGGTCATAGATGGTACCCCCCGTGCGGATGATCTGCTCGAACATCTCGATGCGTTTGTCGGCGCCGTCGCAGCCGACGACCTGCGCCCCGAGCAGGCGCCCCGTCCCGGGGGCGAAGAGAATCTTGATCGACAGCGGCAGCGCATCGGGATAGTAGCCAGCATGCGAGGCGCCGTGGGTGAACGACTCGATGTACTCGATGCCGCAGGTCTTCAGCAGTTTGGCATTGGCGCCGGCCGCAGCCACCGTCAGGTCGAAGACCTTGGCCACCGACGTGCCGATCGAACCCCTGTAGATGTGCGTGTTGCCCAGCACGATGTTGTCGGCCACGATACGGCCCTGCTTGTTGGCCGGTCCGGCCAGCGGGATGAGCGCCGGACGTCCCGTCACCAGATGCCGCACCTCGACGGCATCCCCCAGGGCGTAGATCACCGGATCGGAGGTCTGCATGTACTCGTTAACCGCAATGCCGCGCCGCTCGCCGATCTCCAGCCCGGCCTCCCGGGCCAGTTGGGTTTCGGGGCGCACGCCGATGCTCAGAATCACCAGATCCGCCGTGATCTGCCGCCCGCTCTGCAGATGGACCGTCACCCGTTCATCGCCCCGCTCCTCGAAGCGCACCACTCCATCCTTCAGATAGAGACCGACCCCGCAGTCCGTCAGGTGGCGGTGGACCAGTGCGGCCATCGAGAAGTCGAGCGGCGCCATCACCTGATCGGCCATCTCCACCACGTCGACCCGAAGCCCCAGGTGGTGCAGGTTCTCGGCCATCTCCAGACCGATGAATCCGCCGCCCACAACCACGGCACGCCGCGGGCGCCGTGTGTCGACATACTGTTTGATGGCATCCGTGTCGGGAACGCTGCGCAGCGTGAAGATCCGCGGGCTGTCGATCCCCTCGATCGGCGGTCGCAACGGCTCGGCTCCGGGCGAGAGGACCAACCGGTCGTAGGTCTCCACGTAGGTTTCGCCCGTGGCCACACGACGCACCGTCACCTCCCTGCGCGCACGGTCGATCGCCGTCACCTCCTGTTCGGTGCGGATATCGATGCGGAAGCGGTCGGTGAAACCCTTGACCGTCTGCACGAAGAGTTTCGACCGCTGGGCAATCGTCCCGCCGATGTAATACGGCAGTCCGCAGTTGGCATACGAGACGTATTTCCCCCGCTCGAAGAGGATCACCTCGGCCTGCTCGTCCAGGCGGCGCAGGCGGGCCGCCACGGTGGCCCCTCCGGCCACCCCTCCGACAATAAGAATCTTCATGGGTTCGTATGGTTGTGTGATTGATTTTCCGATTCGGGGTCCTGCTCCGTCGCCACGAAGGCCTTCAACTGCGCGAAGAGTTTGTCAAAACCCAGGGTCTCGTGCTGCATCTGACGGATCTTCTCCGCCCCGAGCTCCGTGAGCGAGAAGAGCATCTGGCGACGGTCCTGCGGACTGATCGTGCGGTGGAGATACCCCTTCCGTTCGACCGTCGTGATGACCTTCGAGACTCGCGGCCCCGAAAGCCCGACAAAATCACACAACGTTCCGGCCGTACGGGCCCCACCCTGCTTCAGGCAGCAGAGCAGCATCGCCTCGTTGATCGTAATGCCATGACGCTCGGCAAACGCCTTTTCAAATTGGTACAGCGCCTTGTAAATCTCCTTGATGCGGCAAATTGGTTCCATCTTTTCGATCTTTTCGTCACAAAGATAAAATTATTTTCTATTAAAAACTATTTTTATTGGAAAATTATTATCGGACACGCGCCCCTCCGGAAAATAGAACAGGCGCTGATAGGGATTCACGACAACCTGACCGCTCATAAAGAGCATGCGGTTCGAATTATTGTAATTGTCACCCGCCTTGGCAGCCGAGGAATTCACCCAATAAACACCCCGGGCATTCCCGTCCTTGGTGTCTGGGGATTCCTGCTCCACGATACCGTCATGACACCCTGGCGGGTTCTGATCGTTGCCGAGAACCTCAACCAGCTCGTCAACACGGACCTGATTACCAATCTCAATCCGGCCCCGAATCCGGACCTCTTTGCCGATACGTCGTGGATCCGTCCGGGGCGATAGCATTTCCGTTCACAGGCCCACCCCACCTCGGCCAAAACTGTTTGGGAGAGAGGATGACGCGACAGCCCCGTCGGATGGCTTCGTAGGCATGAGCCGGATCCCGCCATACCATAAGGGTCACCTCGGAGGAGAGTTCCCCTTCGAGCAATTCGTCCCAGCCGATGATCTCCCGTCCACGGACCTGCAGCCACTGCTGGATGCGTCGTACGAAATAGCTTCGCAAAGCCGTCTCGTCGGCCAACCGTTCCGTCTGCATCCGACGCCGGCACTGCGGACAATCCTGCCATCGCGTAACCGGACATTCGTCGCCGCCGATATGAATCTGCCGGGATGGGAAAAGTGCCAGGATCTCACTCAGAACATGCTCGATAAAGTGAAGGTCGTCTCCCGGCCCGCACAATAAAGATCCTCGCTGACACCCCATCGGGTCCAGACCTCGTAGGGGCCGCCCGTACACCCCAGCCACGGATAGGCTGCCAAAGCCCCCATTCCATCATCACCCGATCGAAATTAGGTGTCGAACAGATGCCGGAAAGCCTCCTCGTCACCGTCGGCAATGTGCCGTTGCCGGTTATACGTCGATTCATTTCTCATGGTGCGGAAAACGGGTCCCCGAAACGGAGACTAGTTGTTGAAAAGCACAAGGGTCGGTTTATGGTCGGAGGCTTCACGGGTGAAGTCGTCGTCGAGGGTCTCGGCACCGATCAACCGGCGGGACATGGCCTCCGAACAATAGACATAGTCGATTCGTTTGCGGTTGCGGGTCTCGCTCGGGACAAACGCTCCGGGATGGAAATGCGCAACTGCATCGCACGGATAATAACGGCGGACAAGGCGGTGAACCCCATAGTCGGGCTGCGGACTGTAGCGGGTGCTGTCGACAGGCGACAACGAGTTGAAATCGCCCAGCATGACCCAATACGTTTCATCGGCAAAGCGCGGATTGAGCAGCGTTTCGTGCAGAATATGACGGATTTCGCGGACCCGCGTCGTATCACCCAGATTGTCCGAGCGGCTCTTGTCCTTGTCCTGCAGCGAATAGCGCTGCGGCCAGAGATGGACCACCACGTAGTTGATGCCGCGGATCTTCACGTGAAGCGCTCCGTGCGAGAGCGAATCGCCGCCAGCGGACGGATCAGCTCCGGTTCGAAACGGGAGGTCACCGGATAGTTGTCCTGGAAGGCGCCGAGAGCCACATAGGGATGGCCCCACCGTGAAGAGAGTTCCTGAAGATGAGCGGGCAGGTACCGGGTGGAATCGTCGGTCGGCAACGACTGTTGTTCGGCATTCCAATGAGTGGCCGTCTCGCAAAAGGCCGCGACATCCACCTGCTGACGCTGCATCCACCCGACAAAACGATCATAATTGTCAAACTGATCATACCACATGCCGTCGGCGATGTTGTATTGCAACAGACGGCAGGGGGACTTTCGGCGATTCGGAACATCCTCCGATCGAAAGACCCGTCAGAATCGCAGCTACGGCTGCACGGACAAGGTACTTCATAAAGTTCGGTTTCTACCGGTTTTTCACTTGCAGACTGACGATCCACCCCATAAGCCGAACCTTTTCGATAAAAATAGTGATTTTTTTCGCAGATGCAATCCTTTCCCCGCTATTTTTACACCATTGTAATCTGTTTCCGACGGAGATGTCGCCCCCGGGATGACTCATCGCGAGGGGGGGGGAAAAAAAAAAATTCAGTCTCCATGCGAAATTGTCGCGATATTTCAAATTCATTTCAGAATCCCGTTTCATCTTTGCATCGGGATTCCGGGATGCCGAAGAGTCAACCTCCGCTTCCGGAACCCTTCCTGACAAACAGAAAAAACCGTCCGATGAAAAAACATTGCTTCCTGATCCTGCTGACTCTCCTGATCACCGGATCCGCATTCGCCCGTGAATCCGGGAAACGACCCCTCAAAAACACCATCGAGATCCCGGCCGACTCCACCGGCGAACTCCTCGCCCGGCTGCGAAACATGCCCAATATCGAGGTGGGAAAGGGAATCACCTTCCGCCCCAAAAACGACCGCTTCGAAATGACGATGCGTTTCCGCATGCAAAACCTGCTGGCCCTCTCGTTCGACGACAACCTCTCGCTCTCCGAAACCGACGCCCGTGTCAAGCGGCTGCGGCTGCGTTTCGACGGTTTCATCTACTCGCCCAAACTCGTCTACTCCGTTCAGTTGGGATTCACCGCCTACGACGCCGAGGTGCTCCCGAACGGCAACATGAACATCGTCCGCGACGCCATCGTCTACTACGTTCCGAGCCCCAAATGGAACATCGGATTCGGGCAGACCAAGATCAAGGCCAACCGCGCCCGCATCAACTCGTCGAGCGCCCTGCAGTTCGTCGACCGCAGCATCGTCAACAGCCAGTTCCACCTCGACCGCGACTTCGGACTCTTCGGCGAGTACAACCTCGACCACACCGAAGGATTCGATCTGGGATTCAAGGGTTCGGTAACCCTCGGCGAGGGCCGCAACTGGGGCTCGACCAACAACGGAGGCCTGGCCTATACGGGGCGACTGGAGCTCTATCCGCTGGGCCACTTCGCCGCAAAGGGGGATGTCATGGAGGGTGATTTCACCGGGGAGGAGCGGCCCCGTCTGCTCGTGGCCGGAGCCTGGTCGTTCAACCACAAGGCTTCGCGGCTGAGCGGACAGCGCGGCGGCTTCATGCCCGCGGGCCAGACCCGCAACATCGGTTCCTATTTCGTCGATCTGATCCTCAAGTACCGCGGCTGGGCCTTCTACACCGACTTCATGGGCCGCACCTGCCCGCAACCGACCTTCGGAACGACGGACCCCGCGGCATTCGTCTATACGGGGCAGGGCCTCAACGTCCAGACCAGCTATCTCTTCAACAAACGCTGGGAGATCGCCCTGCGCAACTCGACGCTCTTCCCCGACGGGGAGATTCACGCCTGGACCGGCTACCGCACCCACAACCAGACGACCTTCGGCGTCACGCGATACATCATCGGCCATTCGCTCAAGGTGCAGGCCGACCTCTCGTACAACACCTACGACCGACTCGGGAATACGGTCGGTGCGGGGTTGCGCAACGGTTGGGAGCTGCGCTTCCAGGTCGAACTCGGCTTATAGGATCTTCAGGGCGATACGCGCACAGGCCTCGGCATCGGCCAGCGCATGGTGGTGGTGTTCGAGATCGAAGCCGCAGGCCGCCGAGACGGTGTGCAGCTGGTGGTTGGGAAGCTGCCGTCCGAAGACGCGCCGCGAAGCCCGGCACGTGCAGTAGAACCGATAGCCGGGATAGGGCATCCCGTAGAGATCAAAGACCGCCCGCAGGCACCCCTCGTCGAAGGGCGAATTGTGCGCCACGAGCGGAAGACCCTCGATACGCGGGGCGATGTCGCGCCACACCTCGTCGAAATCCGGTGCCGAATCGGTATCCGCACGCGTCAGCCCGTGGATGGCCGTCGTGAAGCGGCTGTAGTAGTTCGGGCGCGGATGGATCAGCCGATAGACGGTATCGGTGATCTCGCCGCCCCGCACGACGACCACACCCACCGAGCAGACACTCGTCCGCTGGCCGTTGGCCGTCTCGAAATCGATGGCTGCAAAATCCTGCATGGTCAGTTTGTTTCGTCCGGGCCCTCCCTCCGGAGGGTCTTTTGCTGTTTTTCGTCTGCAAAGATAGAAATTTCGGGGATTCGGCGGTTCGCACCCCGAAACAAAAAAGCCCCACCCTCGCGGGTGGGACCGGTGAAGTCAGAAGGTTCAGGTATGACGAAGAATCAATACTGCGCATTCTGCGGATCGAACTCGGTCCAGCCTTCGGTCCAGTTGTCCGTGGCGGAGAAGGCGCCGATGTAGCTGACCTTCTCGAAGCCCTCGCTGACCAGGGCGTCGTCGAACGAAGCCCCCGTCAGAAGCGGGCTGCCCGAGGCCGGACGGCAGTCGAAGCCCGAAGCGAGGCTGTTGGGCTGCGTGAGCTTCAGATCGGCGATGTTGTCGAAGGTGCGGTTGTTGAGCCCCTCGGTCCGGAAATAGGCGGCCGAGAAGGTGCCCTGATCCTCCGCAAACTTCTTGTTCGCATCGCTGGCCAGCTGTGTCATGGCGGCGAAGACGACGTTCGAAATCTTGAACTTGCCCTTGGTGGCGTCACCCTGCGTGTCGGAGCCCTTGTCGTTCTCGACGATCAGACCTACGGGGAAGCCCATCGCCACGGAGTTGAAGCACGAGAGATTCGAGTTGCGGCGAATCTGCATGGCGGCCTGGAACTGCCCCAGCTTCGAGCCGTTGTTGGGGTTCAGATTGCCGCCGTTGATGTAGTCGGAGGTGTTCGTGAAGGAGGCGTCCTGACCGATCGGGCCGACGAACGTCACATTCGAGAAGACGCACGACGTGCGCGGCGTGACGGAAGAACCGTCGGCGTTGTTGTCGCTCTCGAAGCCGTTCGACACCGAAGTGTCGGCCAGACGCGGATTGCGTACCCCGAGGCAGAACTGAACCTTGCCCGAGAAGCCGTTGTCCGTATCGAAATCGTCGTCCCAGCCGTGGTAGGCCACCAGATGGTCGCAGTTGACCGCTCCGCCGAACCACTCGTAGGAGTCATCGTTCGAATAGGAGACCTGCACGTGGCTGACCTTCGTGCCCGAGCCGACCGATCCGAAGGTGATGCCGTTGATCTCCTCATCCTCGCGGTAGGGGTAACCGGCAAACTCGACTCGCACGTAGCACAGTTCACCCGAGCTGTCCGCGTTGTCCTGACCGCCGTGGTTGGCGCGCGGACCGCCCTCGATGGTCATCTCACCCATGTTGTTGACGGCCTTGCCCAGCAGGATCAGTCCGCCCCAGTCGCCCGGACGGCGCGATCCGGCCGGCTTGTCCGACGTGAAGACGATCGGCGACGACGCCGTACCCACGGCGTGCAGTTTGCCGCCGCGCTCGACGATCAGCGACGCCTTCGTGCCCGAAACGCCCTTGATCACCGTACCCGGCTCGATGGTCAGTTCGGCTCCCGACGGGATGTAGACCCATCCGCAGAGTTCGTAGGTACCCTTGGGAAGCGTATACTTGCCGACCGGAATGGTGAACTCCTGATCGCCGTTGCCGATCTGCGTGCCGTCCTCGAAGAGAATGTCGCTCAACGTGCCGCCCGTATTGGGGCCCTTGTCGCCGTTGTCGTCGTTGCAACCCGCCGCTGCGAGTGCCAGGGCAGCCGTGGCTGCCAGAATTGCATGTTTCATCATACTTTTTGACTATGAAGTGTGAATTGATTCGTTGTCAGAAGCGGGCCGAAACACCCAGCATGAAGCCGCGCCCCGGACGATAGCGTTTGGTGGTCTGCTCGCGCGTCTGCGTACGGCCCGACGCGTCGGTGAACTCCGGGAACTGGCAGAAGCGGATCTCCTCGTTCAAGAGGTCCCGGGCGCTGAACTTCAGCTCCCAGATCCGGCCCAGCCGTTTGCTGACGACCAGATCCAGCGCGTTGCGCGGCATCTCGTACATGTCGGGGATGTCGTTGTCGATCGAACCGCCCGACGAAAGGTCCGAACGTCCGATCCCGACGATGCGCTTGCCGATGCGGTTGTAGAGCACCCCGACCGAGAGCCCCAACCGTTCGGGCTGGTAGAAGAGGCCGCCGTTGACCAGGTAGGGCGACTGCCCCTGCATCGGGCGGTCGTGCTCCATCGAACCCTCGGCGAAGTTCACCTCGCTCTCGATGAGCGATGCGTTGAACGAGAGCGAAAAGTTCTTCAGCCCCAGGAAGGCCAGATCCTTGCGAATGTCGAGCTCCACGCCGTAGACGTTGGCCCGGTCGGCATTCTCGAAGGTATAGGTGTAGCTGCCGCCGGCATCGAGGATCGCCGTCTCGATCGGATTGCGGAAGTGTTTGTAGAAGAGCGACAGGGAGATCGTCTCGCTCGACGTCGGGTACCACTCGTAGCGCAGGTCGGCATTCTGCACGTAGGCCGCCGTCAGGTCGGGGTTGCCCATCACGCTGCTGAAGAGGTCGAAGTCGTAGTAGACCGACGACGACACCTCGCGGAATTCGGGCCGGTTGGTCGACATGCCGTAGGCGGCCCGCAGCTGGTGGCGGTCGGAGATGCGCCACGTGAGGTTGACCGACGGGAAGAGGTCGTCGTACGTATAGGAGGTCACCTTCGTGCGCCACTCCGAAACGCGCGTATAGCTGGTCAGGTCCATGTCGCTGTGTTCGAAGCGGACCCCGGCGTAGAGGCTCACCGGCCCCAGCGGCAGTTGAAGAGCCGCATAGGCCGCCGTCAGCAGGTTCTCGCCCTTGTAGCTGTTGCGGTTGTCCGTATCGTCGTAGACATAGAGCCGGTCGAAGCCGTAGTTGCCATCCTGCAGGATCTCGTCGATCACGTCCCCGTAGGGGAAGTCCGCCGGGAGGTTCTGCACGTTGTAGCGGTAGTAGAAGGCCCGGGTGCGGTAGTTGCGCGTGCGGTACTCGCCGTAGAGACCCGCCCGGAGCATCGGAGCAAAGCGTTCTCCCTCCCGGAAGGTGTGTTCGTAGTTGACCGATGCCGAGGCGATGTGCTCGACCAGGGAGGTGAAGTCTCGCTGGATCTCGTTCTGGTCCAGACGCATCTCGCCGTAGTGTTCGTCGCCGTAGATGTCGTTCTGCAGCAGGTTGATGATGCGGCGGTCGGGAAGGTGGCGGTCGGCGTAGGAGTAGCCCACGTTCCAGTCAATGCGGTGGCCGTCGGGCGTATGGGCACCGGCAATCTGGCCGTTGTAGGTCGTGCGGCTCGAGTGGTAGTACTCGGCCTTCTGCTGGTCGTAGTGCGAGGAGATGTTCTGCCAGCCGTCGCGGAACGTATACTTGTCCTGCCCGATCTGGTTGAAGAGGTTGCGCAGCGAATAGCGGCTGTGCGGACGCAGGTACGAGAGGTTGAACATCGCTCCGAGGTGCACGTCCGTACGGTACTGGTCGTCGGTGTATTTGTAGAGGTATTCGGGCGTATCCTCACGCTTGTTGTAGACGCCGTAGCGCGAGTTCTCCATGTCGTTGATCGTGCGCTGCACGTAGCTGTAGTTCACCGCGCCGTTCATCGCCAGGCGGCGCCCCTCGGAGAGGTTCCACGACCGCCCGAACGAGAACGAGAGCTTCTGATCGGGAACCGGCCGCCGCGTGCGTACCTGCCAGTCGTTGTTGAAGCCGTTGCGCGTCATGCGCGTCACAAAGTCGGCGTCCGAATTGTCGTAACGGCCGTCGATGCCCCCGGCGACCATGCGCCGCGAGCTGCCGAAGCCGAACAGCTCCGAAGCGAACCCCTTGTTATAGAGGAAGTCACGGAAGTGGGTCGCCGTATTGAGACCGATCGAATACTGAACCGCAAAGGCGTTGTCGTCGGGCTGGTCCTTGGTCTGAATCTTGATGAAGCCGCCCGTGAAGTCGGCCGGAACCTCCGGCGAGGGGGATTTCAGAATCAGGATGTTCTCGATCTGCCCGGCGGGGATCACGTCGAACGAGAAGGCCCGCGAATCGGCCTCCGAACTCGGAACGGCCGCGTTGTTGACCCACACGTTGTTGTAGCGCTGCGAAAGGCCCCGGGCGATGATAAATTTGTCGTCGATGAGCGAGATACCCGGAATGCGCCGGACCACCTCGCCGGCATCGCTGTCCTGCGTGCGGGCGATCGTCTGGCTCGAAACGCCGCTGACAACCTGCAGCGAGTTCCGTACGTCGATATTGACGGCCGATTCGGTATTCGACCGTCGTACGGCCGTGACGACCACCTCGCCGACCTGCTCCGAGGTCTCCGTAAGTTTCACCTCGAGGCGCGTATCCGCACCGTCGCGCACCTCGACTCCCGTCAGGCGCGCCGTGGCGTAGGTCAGCATGCTTACCTCAATGGTATGGGTGCCGGCTTCGATGTTCCCCAGATGGAACGTGCCGTCGACATCGGTGGCCGTGCCGCGCGTCGTCCCCGCCAGCAGCACCGTGGCACCCAGCACCGGCTCGCCAGTGGACGCGTCGGTCACCACGCCCGAGATGGAGCCCTGGGCAAGGATCGTCTCAATCGAAAGTAGAAGCAGCGCTGCCGTGGTAGCAAGGTTTCGTCGGATTCTGTTCATGCAGTCGTTTTCTCTCATTATCACGCTGCAAAACTACCCCACGGCTGTTTCAACGCCGATACGCCCCTGTGACAACCCCGCGAACGATCCGTTGCAAAAACGTTGCACCCCTGCCAACAGCAGATCCGGCACAAAAAGAGAGCCGGAACCCCAACGGTTCCGGCTCCGGATTCTCGGATGAAGCCTCCGCACGATCAACGACAGAGGACGATGTAATTGCGCAGGCGGTTGATCAGAACGACAGTCCACATGAAGAGGGCCGCGAGACCGGCCGGCAGCGGGAGGCTCCAGGAGGCTGCGGAAGGCTGCGGAAGGCACACTAAAACTGTCCGGCGGAACTGGATCGGTAACCCCGAAAAGTTCCGGCCGCCCCTAAAACCCGGCTCTTAGCCGGGCTCTTAGTCAGGAGCGCAGAACCGGAACGGGAACCTGGGGAGTTCCGGCCGCCCCTAAAACCCGGCTCTTAGCCGGGCTCTTAGTCAGGAGCGCAGAACCGGAACGGGAACCTGGGGAGTTCCGGCCGCCCCTAAAACCCGGCTCTTAGCCGGGCTCTTAGTCAGGA